>JALVRY010000151.1 GCA_027024625.1 Thiotrichaceae bacterium | reverse complement strand
GCGCATGAAAGATGCAAGGAGCGATATGTCACACTGCAAGTCATTTGATTACATTGTTATTAATAATAATTTTGATGATGCCTTACAAGATTTAATCAGTATTTTTCACGGACAACGATTATCTACTAAGCGCGTCATCAACGAGGGAAATACATTTATTCAGGAGTTAATTCAATCGTGAAATTGAGAAATGGCTATCTACATTTTTCAAGAAAATATCTGGGATTTATCTCAGAACGTGTACGATTGGAATGGTATCCCCCTTGGTGGATGATGAGAATCAAAGTTGTAAAACTAGAAAATAACTGGCGAACCATTCGAATTAAATTACCCCTGACATGGGTAGCTAAGAATATGGGTGAATCAATGTTTGGTGGCTTCCAAGCATCATTGGCCGACCCAATTGCTCCCCTTGCCTGTGCTAAAGTGTTTCCATCCTATGATGTTTGGACTCGACACCTTTCTGTTGATTTTCGCTTACCCGGTACAACTGACTTGGAGTTACGGTTTGATTTCCCCAAAGATTTAGAAGTTAAAATCAAAGATGAATTAGCAAGCAAAGGCAGAAGCACGCCTACCTTTGAATACGGTTTTTACCGTGCTGATGGGAAACTATGTACCCTGATAAAATGTGCTGTCGCTATCCGCCCTGCATATTACTCAAAAAAGCTTTAGTCATAGCGAATATCAATGATTTCATACTCAATGATACCGGCGGGGGCTTGCACTGTTGCAACGTCATCAATTTCTTTGCCAATCAATGCTCTTGCAATAGGTGATGATATCGCAATCTTGTTTTTCTCAATATCAGCTTCAATATCACCGACAATTTCATACGTCAACTCATCGCCAGTCTCAACGTCTGCCAAATCAACTTTAGCACCAAAAACAACACGATCATCCACATTAAGATTAGCAACATCAATAATTTGAGCTGTTGATAAAATCCCCTCAAGCTGTTGGATACGCCCTTCTAAAAAGCTTTGCTCTTCACGTGCTGCATGATATTCCGCATTTTCTTTGAGATCCCCATGCTCCCTAGCCGTTGCAATATCTTGCGTAATACGAGGACGTTCCTCTGTTTTTAAACGCTTTAATTCTTCTTTAAGTTCTTCGGCACCCTTTAATGTGACTGGAGCTCTTTCCATTTTTGTTTCCTTTGTTTTTCTAGTTGTTCTAAATTATACCAAAATCCGTGACTCATGACGGCACAAAAATCGCGGTTAATGTAAGTCCTGCAAACGGTACACCTCTTCCTGTCCCGTATAGAACATTGCCTGACACAATGCCCAAGCACCAGAAAGTGTTGTGGTGTACGTTACTTTATGTTGCAACGCTTCTCGACGGATTTCATAAGAATCTAGTGTTGATTGCTCACCCTCAGTCGTATTCACAATAAAGTTTATTTCATCATTACGAATCATATCGACAATATTCGGGCGGCCTTCCCGCATTTTATTAACAACATTACAATCAATATCTGCGGCTTTTAATGTTCTCGCTGTACCACGTGTGGCAACAAGTGAGTAACCAAGTTCAGATAACATTTTACCGACTTCAAGAATCCCTTCTCGATCTGCTTCACGCACACTTAAAAAAGCAACACCTTCTGTTGGATAGTCTACACTGGCAGCACGTTGAGATTTACCAAAAGCCTCGGCAAAAGTTTTACCAACACCCATAACCTCACCCGTTGACTTCATTTCGGGGCCAAGAATCGGGTCTACACCGGGGAATTGAATGAACGGGAACACTGCCTCCTTAACAGAATAATGTTCAGGAATCACCTCTTCCGTTATACCCTGCTCTTTTAAACTCACGCCAGCCATACAACGGGCAGCAACCTTAGCCAGTGGTACACCTGTTGCTTTAGAAACGAAAGGCACAGTCCGTGATGCACGCGGATTCACTTCTAGCACATAAATATCATCATCTTTAATCGCAAACTGTGTATTCATCAAACCAACAACATTTAATGCTTTACCCATTTTTACGATCTGCTCACGCATACGGTCTTGTATGTCTTCACTAAGTGAATAGGGAGGCAAGGAACATGCCGAGTCGCCTGAGTGAACGCCTGCCTGCTCAATGTGTTGCATAATACCGCCGATAAGCACTTCTTCACCATCACAAATTGCATCCACATCGACTTCAATGGCATCATCAAGAAAACGATCAAGTAATACAGGGCAGTCATTAGATACATCAATCGCCGCATCCATATAACGTCGTAGCTCTTTCTCGTTATATACAATTTCCATGCCTCGTCCACCTAACACAAATGATGGACGAATAACCAGCGGATAGCCTACCTCATCAGCACTACGAACCGCCTCCGGCGTAGCCGATGCAGTACGATTAGGCGGCTGCTTTAAGCCCAACTTATTAATCATTTGCTGGAAGCGTTCACGATCTTCCGCTAGATCAATCGAATCAGGGGTAGTACCAATAATATTTGCCCCTTCCGCTTCCAAGGCTTCCGCTAACTTTAACGGTGTCTGACCACCATATTGCACTATTACGCCTTCAGGCTTTTCAACATCGACGATTTCTAGCACATCTTCAAGCGTCAATGGCTCAAAATATAAACGATCAGACGTATCGTAATCCGTTGATACTGTTTCAGGATTACAGTTAACCATAATGGTTTCATAGCCATCGTCACGCATCGCAAAAGCGGCATGGACACAACAATAATCAAACTCGATACCTTGACCAATGCGGTTTGGCCCACCGCCCAAAATCATAATTTTTTTCTTGTCTGACGGCAGTGACTCGCACTCTTCATCATAGCTCGAATACATATAAGCCGTATTCGTAGAAAATTCTGCGGCACAGGTATCAACTCGCTTATAAACAGGACGAACAGATAATTTTTGACGATGCTTACGCACATTGGCTTCTTTGCTATGCAATAGTTTAGCCAAACGTGAATCAGAGAAACCTTTGCGTTTTAAATGAAGCATTTCGTCTTTATCTATGCTATTAAGCAAACGCTCTTTAAGCCCTGCTTCAATCTTGATAATTTCTTCAATTTGACATAAAAACCAAGGATCTATGCTAGATAGTTCAAAAACTTCTTCAAGTGTCATTCCATAACGGAATGCATCACCAAGATATAAAATACGTTCTGGTCCAACAACAGAAACTTCACGACGAATAATATCTTTTGCCTCATCCGAGCTTAAATCAACTCGCTCATCCATCCCCATAATGCCTGTTTCTAAACCACGCAGTGCTTTTTGGAATGACTCTTGGAAGTTACGACCTATCGCCATAACCTCACCGACAGATTTCATTTGTGTGGTTAAACGTGCATCCGCTTTAGGGAATTTTTCAAAGGTAAAACGTGGAATTTTAGTCACCACATAATCAATGGATGGCTCAAATGATGCAGGTGTTGCCCCACCAGTAATTTCATTGCGAAGCTCGTCCAGTGTGTAGCCAATCGCTAATTTTGCGGCAACTTTAGCAATCGGGAAGCCCGTTGCTTTTGATGCCAATGCCGATGAACGTGACACACGCGGATTCATCTCAATAATGACGATACGCCCATCATTAGGATTCACTGAAAACTGTACGTTTGACCCGCCTGTTTCAACACCAATCTTACGCAACACCGCCAACGATGCATCACGCAACTTTTGATATTCTTTGTCCGTTAATGTCTGAGCAGGAGCAACGGTGATTGAATCACCGGTATGCACGCCCATTGGGTCGAGGTTTTCAATCGAGCAGATAATAATGCTGTTATCATTACAATCTCGCACCACCTCCATCTCGTACTCTTTCCAGCCGAGTAAAGACTCCTCAAGCAACACCTCGGTGGTGGGCGACATATCCAGCCCACGAGCCACGATTTCTTCAAACTCGACTTTGTTATAAGCGATGCCGCCGCCTGAACCGCCCATTGTAAATGACGGGCGACAAACCACAGGAAAGCCCAAACCCTTTTGGATTTGCCACGCTTCTTCCATGCTGTGAGCAACGTCAGAACGTGCCGATGGCAAGCCAATTTCTTCCATTGCCGCGCGGAATTTTTCACGGTCTTCCGCCATGTCGATGGCTTCTTTTTGAGCACCGATCATTTCAACACCGTGCTTTTCTAGTACACCATGTTTATCTAAATCTAAGGCACAATTCAGTGCCGTTTGCCCACCCATCGTAGGTAATAACACATCGGGTTTTTCTTTTTCAATAATGCGTTCTACGGTTTCCCAGTTGATGGGTTCAATGTAAATTGCATCCGCCATGTTTGGGTCGGTCATGATGGTTGCAGGATTAGAATTAACGAGTATGACTCGGTAGCCCTCTTCTTTCAGTGCTTTACAGGCTTGTGCCCCTGAGTAATCAAATTCACAAGCTTGACCAATAATAATCGGCCCTGCTCCAATAATAAGAATGCTGTTTATATCGGTACGTTTTGGCATGGATTCAGTCTTTTAAGCTTGATTTGAGGAAGAAACTTGCATCATTTCAATGAAACGATCAAACACAGGAGCAACATCTTGTGGACCAGGGCTAGCCTCTGGATGCCCTTGGAAGCTCATCGCAGGGCAATCAGTACGCTCAATACCTTGTAGCGTATTATCAAATAATGAGCGATGAGTTGCTTTGATATTATCAGGCAGGCTGGCTTCATCCACCGCAAAACCATGATTCTGGCTACTAATCATCACTTTCTTTGTGCTTAGGTCTTGAACAGGATGGTTAGCCCCGTGATGCCCAAATTTCATTTTGACTGTTTTAGCTCCACTGGCTAAACCCAATAATTGATGCCCTAAGCAAATCCCAAAGGTTGGGACTTTTTTCTCCAATACGGATTGAATGGCAGAGATAGCATAGTCACAAGGTTCAGGATCGCCGGGGCCGTTTGATAAGAAAACACCGTCGGGATTCATCGCCAACACATCATCCGCCGATGTCTGTGCAGGAACAACCGAAACATAGCAACCGCGATCAACCAACATTCTAAGGATATTCTGCTTAATCCCATAATCATAAGCAACCACATGGAAATCTGCTGTCTCCTTTTCTAGCGTCTTCTCTGGGCTGCCGTCAGCATTCCATGTGCCTGTATTCCAGTCATAAGATTCGGCTGTTGTGACTTCTTTAGCTAAATCCATGCCCTTTAAACCGGGGAAGGACTTTGCCGCATCAAGTGCAGCATCCTCACTAACGTCATCACCTGCAATAATGCAACCCGACTGAGCACCTTTTTCGCGGATGATTCGGGTTAATCGACGGGTATCAATATCTGCGATAGCGACTATTTTATTACGCTCTAAATAATCAGGTAATGACTCTTCACTACGCCATGAGCTATAGAGCAAAGGAACATCTTTAACGATCAAACCCGCCGCATGAACCTGTGACGACTCCTCGTCTTCTGCATTCACACCAGTATTACCAATATGCGGATAGGTTAATGTAACAATTTGCTGAGAGTATGATGGGTCTGTCAAAATCTCTTGATAACCAGTCATTGCCGTATTAAAAACAACCTCACCAACAGTTTGCCCATCAAAGCCTATGGATTCACCACGAAAGACACTTCCATCTTCCAATACCAATATCGCTTGTTTTCTCAATCGAACCTCCGCATATTTCAGAAGTAGAACGAAGCCGTAAATATGCCATTTAACAGCTGGGGATGTATGTTCTACTTGATGTAATTGGATGAACCGCCCAAAACAGATAAGTCATTTATCAGAGGTTCACCTTAGTGCGGGGCATTTTACTTGAAAGCCGACGTAACTGTCTATGTATTGCGGTAGCTATTTCTAATATACTTTTAAGCTTAGGAAAATGACTCATGACTTGATCAGCTTCCTTGAAGAAACTCTGCTCAAGCCCAAAATATTGGAAGCGATACTTTAGTGTCGCCACTAAGGTATTGAAATACTGTTTTTCGAGCGAGGCTAAAGAGACTGTGCAAGTATTCATAACTTCCTTTCCTCAAGAGAGAACCTCGTTGATTATTTTGGGTTTTCTGCTTTAAAGGCATAAAATGAATCCGCATTCTTGAAAATAAGGGATATTTACTTGGTTTTAGCTATATTTTTA
>JALVRY010000150.1 GCA_027024625.1 Thiotrichaceae bacterium | reverse complement strand
TTTAGAAGAATACGCAACAGATAATCAGCTTGATTATATTGATGACCCAAGTAATTTTGATACAGATTTTGACCGTAATTTTCTGCGGCATGATGTTATTCCAATGCTAGAACAGCGTTGGCAGGGTGTAAAAAAGAACCTAAATCGTGTTGCAAGGTTGCAAGCAGAAGCGCAAACACGCCTAGAAGAGATCACCAAACAGGATTTATTGAAAGTTATATCTGATGAAGAAAATGCTGAAAATTTATCGGTGGCTAAATTACTTAAACTATCGAAGCTTCAGCAAAAAGCAGTGATTCGCCTATGGTTGAAACAACTTAATTTTAGAATGCCCTCGGAGGTTAAGCTAAAGCATATCTTAAATGATGTATTACTGGCGAAAGCCGATGCAAATCCGCGTGTGCATTGGGAAGATGTAGAAATTAGGCGTTTTCAAGGCAAGTTATATGCAGTGAAAATTCTTAAAGATTTTGATGCTAATCGCATTATCCCTTGGGATGCGAGACACTCCCTATATATTGAAAGCACAGGGCATACCTTGGAGCCAAAACGCTTGGGTAAGTGGATGAAAAGACTCCAACAATCAGATAAAGTAACCGTGCGTTTTCGTCAAGGTGGTGAACAAATCCGTTTGCAAGGGCATCAACAAACAGCAGCTTTAAAGAAACTAATGCAAGCTGCAAATATCCCCCCTTGGGAGCGTAATACTTTGCCCTTGATTTATTTAGACAACAAATTAGTCATAGCCTACCCCTATTGGAGCAGCGAACAATGAAGTCAATTGAACATATTTTTGAAGGTATTTTATGGAACAGCCGATTTATCGTATTACTTGCGGTTATTGCCTGTTTAGGTGTTTCCATTGGCGTGTTTTATATGGCTTCTGTAGATGCATGGTCGCTACTATCTCATCTTGTTCATTATATTAATTTAGACGATGAAGCGCGGCTTATTGCAAGAGCTAATTCTATCACTCATGTTGTAGAGATTATTGATGGTTATTTACTAGCCACTGTACTACTTATCTTTTCTTTAGGGCTGTATGAATTATTTATCAGCAAAATTCAGCAAGCGGAAGAAAGTTCAACGGCTCCCAAAGTATTAATGATTTCTAGTCTGGATGATCTAAAATCAAGGCTAGCAAAAGTTATCTTAATGATCCTTATTGTAAGGTTCTTTGAGTTGGCGTTAAGTGTCCAAGAATTTTCAGAGGGATTAGATTTGATTTATTTCTCTGGTGCCGTTGCTTTGATTGGTTTGGCCTTGTATTTATCCCATGCTGGTGATCATGCAAACAACAAACATTAATAAAACCAATAAGTTATGAAACATACAATACTCATTGTTGATGATGATCCACATATCCGCGAGGTGATTAGTTTTGCACTAGAAAATGCAGGAATGACGGTAAAAAGTGCCAGCAACGGTTTGTTGGCACTAAACACTTTTAAAGAATCGCCTGCTGATCTCATCGTATTGGATATTAATATGCCAGAAATGGATGGATTAGAGCTTTGCCGAGAGCTACGAAAATTTTCTGAAGTGCCTATTTTATTCCTATCATCAAGGGATGATGAAATAGACCGAGTGCTGGGGTTAGAAATTGGTGGCGACGATTATGTGACCAAGCCGTTTAGCCCAAGGGAGTTAGTCGCTCGTGTTAAAGTTATTTTAAAGCGAGTACAGCCTGCCGTTGCAACAGAAGCTGAAAGTATAGTGAAAAGGCACGGGAATCTCAGTTTAGATGAAGAGCAGCATAAAATTTGCTGGAAAGATCAACAAGTAGCCTTAACTGCAACAGAGTTTGCAATTATAAGCCAGTTCATCCATTACCCAAATAAAGTATTCACACGCGATGTTATTATGAGCAATGCTTATAAATTCAATATTCATGTCAGTGATCGCACCATAGA
>JALVRY010000149.1 GCA_027024625.1 Thiotrichaceae bacterium | reverse complement strand
CTTTTAACTTTTCCCTACCCCCTTCAATCTCCCAGCAAGGCAAGCCCTGTGGATAACCTGTTAATTTAAGAGCTGATTCATCCGCTTCGATAGGTTTAAGAATTTGTAAATCTAGCACTTCAAGAAATTCATAATAAACTGGACTAAGCTGCCGAAGAAATAGCGTGTTGTGTCCACTGTCTGTCAGATTAGGATTATTTGGGTCTGCTTCATCTGCTGCTGCCAAATCATCCATCGGGAAGACCATAAAATGATTATGAATCATCCGAATACTAGGGACACCAGGTTTGTTTAATGGCCATGTGGAATCAAGACTTGCTTCCCCCGAAAGCACCAAATGTTTTTTGGGGTCTGGGTATTTATCAAGCATGTAATCAAACATGATTTGTGTCATTTGTGACCAGATTTTCTTTTGTTTGCGTTCCATTTGATCACGTCGAACAGGTCTACCTAATGGATCAAGAATCCGTCGGGAGGTGTCTAATATAATGGATGTATCAAATTCAACACTGTGTCCAATCAATTTTCGATACATCAATAAATCTTCAGGTGTACGAAATAAACCGTTCTCCTCAGCAAGATTTTTAAGATTAGCTGGGCTATTAAAAAATTCAACGGGTGACATGCCATCAGGAATGGTGAGAGACATTTTAGGTCGGGGAGTAACAATTTCACGAGGTGATGATTTCATGAGCAAATCCTAAGTTGAAAAACTTTTGAGCCGAGTATATACCTTATATTTCACTTTGGTGATATTCGAAAGGGGATAATTAAATGCAGTACGCTTGACAGTTGCCATGTGTATTGCAATTATCGAGATGACTTTATGACTTGATACTGCCTATGTCTAATTCTACTAACTTTCCTGATCTTAACGAGCGTGCTCGCCACTTATTAAAAGTATTGGTTGAAGGCTATATTCAAGAGGGTTTACCTGTTGGCTCACGAAAGTTGGCACAGCAAAGTGGCTTAGATTTAAGCCCTGCCACAATTCGTAATGTCATGTCTGATCTGGAAGATATGGGCTGTATTATCGCCCCCCATAAATCAGCAGGTCGTGTACCCACCTCATTGGGCTACCGTTTATTTGTAAATGGAATGGTAACCGTAAAACCACTAGAAGCTTCTGCATTGCAAAGTTTACAGTCTAAGATTCAGGTACATCAAGATCCTCACTCATTAATTCAGTCTGCAACCAGTTTATTGTCTGGTGTAACGCAATTAGCCGGCGTTATTAGCATCCCCAAACGGGATAGCTTAGCCATAGAGCAAATCGATTTTGTTCTTTTATCCGCTCGCCGCATTTTAGTCGTTATGGTAATGGCTCATGATGAGGTACAAAATCGTATCATTCATTTAGATCGTGACTTTACAGCAAGCGAATTACAGCAAGCATCTAACTTTCTTAATGAAATATTGATTGGAAAAGATTTACAACAAGCAAAACACTTTCTTGTTGATGCGATGAAGCAAGATCGTAAAGAAATGAATCAGATGATGCTATCAGCAATACAACTCGGCGAGCAGGCATTAGTCACGAGCGAAAAAGAACAAGATGAGTGTTTAATTGCAGGTGAATCAAATTTAATCGGTTACGATGATCTTGCTGATATTGATAAACTACGTCAGCTATTTACCGCATTTAATCAAAAGCGTGATGTCTTAAATCTATTAGATCAATGTATGAAAGCAGACGGCATACAAATATTTATCGGCAATGAGTCTGGCTACTCTGTTTTTGACGATTGCAGCGTAGTAACCGCTCCTTATACAGTAAATGATGAGCAAGTTGGCGTTATTGGCGTTATTGGTCCTAAACGGATGCACTATGAGCGTGTTATTCCTGCCGTTGATGTCACTGCAAAATTATTATCCGCTGCATTAAAAAGTGAGTAGTGAATAAATATGTTCCTAA
>JALVRY010000148.1 GCA_027024625.1 Thiotrichaceae bacterium | reverse complement strand
AAAGCAACGCGACAGCACTTTGAAAAAGCTGTCGATACCTATGACATTTCAGCAATTTTACAACAAGAAGTTGCAAGACGCTTAGTCGAACGCTTAGATTACATCAAAATCCAACCACAATTAGCTGTTGATCTTGGTTGTGGTACAGGACAAATCACCGAAGCCCTGCTGAAAAGCTATCCTAAATCCAAAGTGTTAGCACTGGATTTGGCAAGCGGCATGATAAAAAAGGCAAAAAAGAAAGGCTCTTGGTTTCGCAAACCAATGGGCGTTTGTGCCGATGTGCACCAATTACCCATTAAAAATAACAGTGTTGATTTGCTTATCTCAAGTTTGATGTTGCAATGGAGTGACGATTTACCCAAAGCTTTTAGTAATATGGCAAATACGATGAAAGCAGGGGGCTTATTACTTTTCACAACATTTGGCCCCGACACCCTTAAAGAACTTCGCCAAAGCTGGGCAAAGGTGGATGATTTACCGCATAGCAATACTTATAGTGATATGCATGATATTGGTGATGAGTTGATGCGAGCTGGTTTTTCCCAACCTGTGATGGATATGGAAATGATCACCATGACATACAGTAATGTCAAATTATTAATGCGAGACTTAAAGCAAATTGGAGCAACAAATAGCATTGCAGGACGACGAAAAACGCTAACAGGAAAACAACGAATTAAGGCTTTTGAAGCTGCTTATGAAAAATATAAGCAAGATGATGGTTTATACCCTGCCACCTATGAAGTGATATATGGACATGCATGGATGCCAAGTATTGAGTTACAGAAACAAGCAGATGGAGAAATATTTATACCAATTGAGGCTCTTTCTCGAAACTAACTTTCTACACAAAATAAAATCTTTAACTTATTGATTGTTAATTGAAGTATTTATAATTATCAGCTTCTAAAAATATCTTGAAGAAAAAGCAGCAAGTATTACCACTCCACCCATTACAGCAGTAAGCATTGCAGAGGTTAGTAGCAACTTGTGGGAGAAGCTTGTTTTTTTCTTTCTTGTTTTTAGGTAGTTATTATTAATTAAATAGCCCAATACAACGCCATCCATAATTAAAAAGAGTCCCAATCCAAGAATAACCCAAAAATTCTCAGGGGACTGAATAAACATTGTAATATCTGAAGCTTGCATGGTGTCCTAATATTTTCTCATTAATAAATTGAATTTACCCTAATGACCCTCCCTTTTTTTCACTGAATATGAGAGAATCCCGCTCTTAAATCGTCATCAAGTTTGTTAGTGCAATATATTGGTGGCAAATATTCTCAAAACACACTTTTATTTAATACTCAGGATAACATTTTGATTTCTACAGCCAATATTACCATGCAGTTTGGTGCAAAACCTCTTTTTGAAGATATTTCCGTAAAATTTGGCGATGGCAACCGATATGGTCTGATCGGGGCAAATGGTTGCGGAAAGTCAACGTTTATGAAAATTCTAGGTGGTGATCTTGAGCCAACCGCCGGTAACGTATCGACAGATCCCAATGAAACCATCGGTAAGCTTCGCCAAGATCAGTTTGCGTATGAAGAAGATACCGTAATTGATGTTGTAATCATGGGTAATGAACGCTTATGGGAAGTAAAAAAAGAGCGTGATCGCATCTACTCATTGCCTGAAATGTCAGAAGAAGATGGTATTAAAGTTGCTGACTTAGAAGTTGAATTTGGTGAGTTAGATGGTTACACCGCTGAGTCTAGGGCAGGGGAGTTGCTTCTTGGATTGGATATTCCAGAAGAGCAACATTTTGGACCAATGAGTCAAGTTGCTCCTGGTTGGAAATTACGTGTATTGCTAGCACAAGCACTATTCTCTGACCCTGATATTTTGTTATTGGATGAGCCGACCAATAACTTAGACATCAACACAATCCGTTGGCTTGAAAATGTAATTAACGAACGTAAAAGTACGATGATTATTATTTCGCACGATAGACACTTCTTAAACAGTGTTTGTACGCATATGGCTGATCTTGATTATGGAGCATTAAGCCTATTTCCTGGAAATTATGATGAATACATGCTTGCCGCAATGCAAGCACGAGAGCGTTTAGTAAAGGATAATGCCAAGAAAAAGGCACAAATAGCTGAATTACAAGACTTTGTTAGACGTTTTTCTGCTAATGCATCAAAAGCCCGCCAAGCAACATCGCGTGCTAAACAAATTGAGAAAATTGAATTAGCAGAGATTAAAGTTTCAAGCCGAGTGAATCCTTATATTCGTTTTGAGCAAGAAAAGAAATTACATCGCTTAGCTTTAGAGGTAGAAGGCTTAACAAAAAGTTATGATAATGAACCTGCCTTATTTTCCGACATTGATATGATGGTTGAAGTAGGGGAAAAAATTGCCATTATCGGTCCGAATGGTATTGGTAAAACGACATTATTACGCTGTTTATACGGCGACTTAGAAGCCAACTCTGGAAAAATTAAATGGTCTGAAAATTCAGTACTTGGCTACTATGCGCAAGATCATGCAGCAGATTTTGAAAATAAAGAAAATCTGTATGACTGGATGGATCAATGGAAAAAACCAACAGATGACGAGCAAGTTGTACGCGGCACATTAGGGCGTTTATTGTTTTCATCTGATGATATTAAGAAAACAGTTGATGTTATTTCTGGTGGCGAACAAGGTCGCATGCTTTTCGGACGAATCATGCTACAACGGCCAAATATTATTTTGATGGATGAACCAACAAACCATCTGGATATGGAATCAATCGAGTCACTTAATATGGCACTTGATAAGTATGAAGGAACGCTTATTTTTGTCAGCCACGACCGTGAGTTTGTATCTTCGCTTGCAACGCGTATTATTGATATGAGCAAAGACGGCATTACAGATTACAAAGGAACTTATGAGGAATATTTAAGTTCTTTAGAAAATAAGTAAAAATGAGGTATAACTAAAAGAGGGGATATTTTCCCCTCTTTTAGTTATAGCATAATTTAACATAATATAGATTATGCGTAGTTATAGTGATATTCCCTCAAAACAAAATAAAAATTCTCAACATATAAAATCCACACAGACTATCATTATTATCATTGCATAAAATAACTTTACTTACTCACGACAAACAAATGAATGCACAAGAAATAATTGGACAGCAAGATAACAATGATTGGTTAATCGATCCTAAAGAACATGCTAAACAACTACCCAAAGAAGCTGATGCGCTTAAAAAAATATTAAATAGTTCTAATATTCAAATGCTTCAACACTGTTTTGATCGTCATAACACAAAAGCTATTCAAGCCCAAAAAACCTATTTAAAACAATCCAAGCGTAGAATTTATGGTGCTACGGGCAGTATTATCGTGGGTGCTTTAATCTTATATGTGCAAAGTACAGATGGAATATTGTTTGATTTTTCCAAATATAAAGACCTTATCATTCAGGTGTTGGGGGTAATTGAGTTGATACTACTCGGCATGACAACTTTTTATGTCACCATCCTCAAAAACAGTAGTATTTATGAAGATTGGATGGATGAGCGATCAAATGCAGAAAATGTGCGTATTCAATACTTTACAGAGATTACTAAAGGCGATGCTTCCACTGGAGTCGAATTAAGTCAGCTTCAACTAGAATATTATCGTCGCTATATGCTAAAAGTGCAGCTAAATTACTATGATGGTCGTGGTGAACAGCATAGAAAAAATGCAAATAGATTTATGACACGTACAGGCTTGCTCACTATGATTGCCGCCGTCATTACGGCAGTCCCTGCAAGTCTGAGTATAAGTAGTTCATCGGATACGGTTACCCTACTCGCATTTATCGGTGCAGTGACAGCAGCTTTAACAACCATGCAATCGCAATTGTCCATGCTAAGTGAAGATCAACGAAATGCCCGACGTTATCAAGCGGTCTACTATAAATTATTAAAACTAACAGGTGAGCTTGATACCATTCGAAGTGAAGTCAATCAAGGAAATCACGAGGCTCTGGATGATTTTGTCAAACGCACAAATGAAGTGCTTGAACTAGAAAATCAAGAGTGGCAAACACGCCGTGAACGTAAACCTAAGTTTGAAGACGATTCCAAGCAATAATTTTCACTAGAAATTGCAGAAATTCAAATGATATTAGACCGCTAACCGAGTTCTTGGGTTATACTCCCCTGCTTTTATTGTTTAAAGAAAAACAGAATAACTATGCGTGTTTCTCAATTCCCTATTTCCACTCTACGTGAAACGCCAGCTGATGCAGAAATAATCAGCCACCAATTAATGTTAAAAGCGGGGTTAATTCGTCGCTTAGCGTCTGGCTTGTACACATGGGCTCCTTATGGCTTACGCATATTACGTAAAGTTGAAGCAATTATCCGTGAAGAATTAAATAATGCAGGTGCTATTGAATTATTGATGCCATCTATTCAGCCCGCAGAATTATGGCAAGAATCAGGACGCTGGGATCAATACGGCTCAGAGCTTCTACGCTTACGAGACCGTCATGGACGTGACTTTTGTTATGGTCCTACGCACGAAGAAATTATCGTAGATTATGCTCGCAAAGAATTAAATAGTTATAAACAATTACCCGCCAACTTCTACCAAATCCAAACCAAGTTTAGAGATGAAGTACGTCCTCGCTTTGGCATAATGCGTGCTAGAGAATTCTTGATGAAAGATGCCTACTCCTTTCATTTAACACAAGAATCACTACAAGAAACCTATGATGTCATGTTTGCAGCTTATCAGCGTATTTTTGATCGTTTAGGCTTGAAGTTCCGACCTGTTCAGGCAGATACAGGCTCTATTGGTGGTAATGCTTCACATGAATTCCATGTACTTGCCGATGCAGGAGAGGATGCAATCGCCTTTTCCGATCAAAGTGACTACGCAGCCAATGTTGAATTAGCTGCAACACTTGAGCCAAGTGAACAACGACCTGCACCTAGTGATGAAATGACTGAGGTAGCAACTCCAAATCAACACAGCATCGAAGAGGTTTCTGAGTTTTTAAATGTTGATGCATCACAAACAATAAAAACATTATTAGTTGCTGGGGAAAATGACGATGTCATCGCCCTACTCTTGCGTGGCGACCATGAATTAAATGAAATTAAAGCCGAAAAAATCAGCGGCGTATTCTCCCCTCTTTGTTTTGCATCAGAAGATGAGATTAAAGAGGTAGCAGCTTGCAAATCAGGCTCTATTGGTCCTGTTGGCTTAAAAATCCGAGTAATTGCCGATTTTGCCACAAAAAATATGACTGATTTTGTTTGCGGTGCAAATAAGGATGGTTACCACCTAACAGGTGTTAATTGGCAACGAGATTTGCCAGAAGCTGAGTTTATGGATTTGCGAAATGTTGTCGAAGGCGACCCTAGCCCCGATGGAAAAGGTACGCTATCAATTATACGCGGTGTGGAAGTTGGCCATATCTTTCAACTAGGTAAAAAATATACAGAAGCGCTTGATGCAACAGTGCTTAATGAAAATGGAAAGTCACAAGTGATGACAATGGGTTGTTATGGTATCGGTGTGTCTCGTGTTGTTGCCGCAGCCATTGAACAACATAATGATGAGCGTGGCATATTGTGGCCAACCGCCCTCGCCCCCTTCCAAATTTCACTTGTTCCATTAAACTATTTTAAGTCTGACTCAGTAAAAACAGCGGCAGATACACTGTACAACAAACTCTCAGAAAAAGGTTATGAAGTGCTACTTGATGATCGTAATATGCGCCCTGGTGCCATGTTTGCAGATCATGAGTTACTCGGTATACCACATCGTATTGTTATTTCAGATCGCGGTTTAAAAAATAACGAGTTTGAATACAAAGCCCGTAAAGGCGGTGATGCTGTGTATATTCCCACTGAAGATATATATAGTTTTCTTGCAGAAAATTTGGAGTAGCTCCATTGATTCTTAGTTTGCCAATGTATGACACACTTTATAATATTTACACAGAGTCGGAATATTAAACAACAAAATTCTTGCGATTAAACCACAAAGGAAACCACCATGTCCCAAACCAGTAATCTACCTGTAACACGCGCTCTAATCAGTGTTTCAGACAAGGACGGCATTCTTGATTTTGC
>JALVRY010000147.1 GCA_027024625.1 Thiotrichaceae bacterium | reverse complement strand
GCTTGATGGAGCTAAAACAACTATCGAAACTATTGTTGCTGATGATGCTACTGCTTTCCCAACAACTAAAGCCGCTCTTGGTAGTCAAGGTGTTACACTTGCAGGAAAATATGGTGATATTACAGATGCTAAAAATAGCGGTTCAGCGGGTGCGGGATATGTTGAATATACGTTTAATGGTAACACAAACGCCCAGATTACAACTAAAAAAGTTTACTATAATCGCGCTGTATCTAACGGTATCGGTAATTGGACTTGTGACGCAACAGCATCTGCACCTGGCACAAAGAAAGGTACTCTGCTTGCTAAATTTGCACCTAAAGGTTGTAAATAATCATTAAGTAATCTGGTATTACTTAAAAAAAATAAGGTAGAGATTCCTCTGCCTTATTTTTTTGGGAAATATTAAGTTTGGCAAATAGCATGAAATATTTAAAGCAAAAAGGGTTTACCCTAATTGAGCTGATGGTAGTTGTAGTAATGATCGGTGTACTATCGGCCATTGCACTACCTGCGTATCAGGACTATATTTCACGTACCCAAGTTGTTGAAAGTGTTATTTTGCTTGATGCTGCTAGAAAAGATGTTAAAGTTAATTTTATAGATCCTTTGGGTACTTTTCCTACTACTACAAATGAACTACAGCAGAATATGGGAAGTGCCATTTTTGGAACCTATGGTGCAATTAGTGTTGCTAATACTAACAATGCAGACGGTGATCTTGTTTTTACCTTTAGTAAAGGTAGTGCACAGGTTGAAAATAAAACCGTTACATTCTCACATACTATATCAGGTGGTATTTCCTTCTGGACTTGCACAACTACTCTCCCATCTACAGTTAAGCCTAAGGGCTGTTAACATTTCAGTGGGCAAATTATTTTTTCTTTATGTCTGCAGGTTCATACTGATCAAAACGTGCTGGATACCGTAAAACAGCTTTTTGCCTAAGTTTTTCATAATTATTAGCTTCATTAAATACTCTGTAGCTATTGAGCAAAATATCATAGTACATCGGTTCTTCTTCATGTATTAATTGTTCTTCAAACCAATGTAGATGTTTTCTTGCTTCTTTGATATTTCCTTTATTTAATAAATCTGCCATAACAGCCTGATGTGCATAATTATGAGCCGTTTTTCCCCAATAAGGGTTATTAAAATTATTTTGCAATAAGGCATAAGGTGCATTCTCAATATACTCATAACGAGTGATAGCGATAGAGCCCTGATTAACTTCTTTGAGAAACCATAGATAAAATACTACTAATACACCAGATATAATAATTAGTGATTTTTTAGCTAATCTAGGTATTGAGATTACTTTTTGAATGTCTAGCTTTTGTAACGGCACTAACAATATAAAGACAAAAACTACCATGAGTAGTGTTGATAAATAAAAGGGTAGCGATACCATAGTGGATAAACCAATGGGAAATAACAGGGCAAGGTAGAGGAATACCTGCCGCTTGGGGTACTGTCTAAATATTAAAAACAGGTAGTAAGTGCTAATGCCAATAATACCCAGCATAGCGATTATGCCACTTTCTACACCCCAATAAAGTATTTCATTATGCGGATGTGTCCACAAACCTAGACTACCATTTAACTTCTGTTGTGGATTTTGGTGAGAGTAGCGCTCTACCTGATCAAAAAAAGCTTTTGCAAACTCTCCCAGTCCGTGCCCAAGTAGCGGTTTTTCTTTAATTGCTTCAATTGATAATGACCATGCCATCAAACGTGATGTCATATGTTTATGCTTCAGACGGTTTACCCCTGTATCTAACAGAAAACCCAATGTCAAACTAGCAAACAAGGTTACTAGTAAAATATTCGTCCAGTACTTTTGTTGTTTAAAACGATTCCAAGCGGCAAATAGCATAAGTGGTACACTAATCCCCAGTGCGAGCAGTGCTGCACGAGAACTAATAATTGCTAGTACAAAACCACTGCCTAGCATGACAAGTACTAGCAACAGTTTTGCAAGTAGACTGTCTTTTATAAATGTTTTGCATGTGACAAGGTATAAAGAAATCAAGATTGATGTAACCAAAAATATCGATAATGCATTGACTTGTAAAAAACCACCCACAGGTGGTTTATCAACACCTAGATATAACATTAGAAATTCGGGTGTATTCTCAAGGTTATGATATTTCTGTGCCAGAACATAAATAATCTGCACCAATGCTGCGATGATAATCAGGTAAAAAAAGAGGGTTTTCTGTTTTGATGATAGCCGATACTGACTTAGTGTAAAAAATACCAGAAAAAAGCCTACTACTTGCATTATTCGTAATATGACCTCCTGAGTATCAGCTTGCGTATTAACTAACCCAGGTGCAATTAACAATACACAGAGTATCAGCAGTGGTAATAATAAGGGGGAAATTATAAGCGTATCAGTCAACAATATTTTGTAGAGTGATAACAAGATCAAGACAGAAAGACATGCCCAAACTGCAATATTAGGTGGCAGGTGAAAACCATTTCCACCTGATGTCACTATCAGATAATTTGCTGCGACAAGTAATATCAAGCCCAAAATAACGATAAATGTCTTGTCAAAAAATGTTTCTATGATCAAACTGTCTTTATTTTTATTCTGAATCGTTGACCCTGTTTGCACATCATAAGCCCTTTTTTATGTTTATTTTTAATTATGAGTAGATTGTAAACAAAGTTCACACAAAAAGCACAACAACTCTCAAAGAGCTATTCAGCATTTCTTAATATTATTTTGATTATATTTGAGTGATAATAATACCCTCACTAGGTTATCCGACTTGCAACAATAGGCATCTCTCATATATCTAAAAAGTGTCAACTGAAATATGAAGAATGTCCAAAAATAATATTTTTTTAATAAAAGTGACGATTTAGTGAAGGTGTTGAATAAGTCAATCAATAGAAAATATAATAATAAGTTGATATTTCCATGTTTAAAAATAAATTTAAAGCATCTTTGATTCACTTGGTGCTAAGTTTTGCTCTGGTTTCTCTAATTATTGCCAGTACAATCTACTTTTGGTATCCAAGTGATTTTTTAGGCATCACAAATTATAAAAATATTGCCCTGTTGATTGTTTCAATTGATTTAGTTCTTGGACCATTACTTACCTTTGTGGTCTTTGCCCCTAATAAAAAAGGATTAAAATTTGATTTTGCTGTGATTGCCGCCATCCAGCTCTCGGCACTCGCCTACGGTGTACATGCCTTATATGAAACACATCCACTTTTTATTACTTACAACGATAAAGGGTTCAATCTGGTACAGGTAAATGAAGTTAACCCAAGCGATGCCAAGAATACACAATTCCAGATTTCCAAATTGTCTTCTCCTAAACTAGCATTTGCCAAGATGCCAGATGACCCCGATAAACAAACCGAAATAATGCTGGGTGTGGACTTAAAAGGTGAACCAGACATTGATAAGCGTGCTGAATATTTTGAACCAGTTGAAAACCATCTGAATACTATCCTCAACGATAGCCTAGATACGGTTAAACTGTTTGATAAGCAAAATCTAACAGCATCAACCAAAGCATTTCTTGATAAATATGGTAAAAATAAAGGTCAGTATGCTTACCTCCCTTTAAAAGGCACTAGCGGTGATGCAATTATTGTGCTGGATAAACAAACAGCTAAGATGGTAGGTACAATTAATGCCAATCCGTGGAAATTCACAAAGAAGTAAATTTGGCTCTGATTTATCTTCCCTGATTTGCAAGTTGTTTGATATTTTACACATGATCTCAAAGTTAAGTAATCTTGACTTTTCTACATAACTTCACTGTAATCGCATCATGTTATTACAGTGAATGTGGCAATTCTCAATGATAAAAGCAAAGGCGATACATATAAACTCTAAAAAAAGCTTAGTTCCAAATGCCTTAGGTATGCTTTCTCGATATAAAAAAGAGCAGACGGTTTCACTTGATGATATGAATAAGCAGCTTAAAAGATATTTTAGACTTAAATATAGCAGTCAGACATCTAAGGATTAATCAGTGCCCAGCAAACTCATCATCGCCCTAGACTTCCCCTCAGCGGAGCAAGCTTTAGCTTTTATAAAACCACTTTCTCCCGATACTTGTAAACTTAAAGTGGGTTTTGAGTTGTACGTTTCAGCAGGGCCTAGTTTTGTTCAGTCCTTAGTTGAGCAAGGTTTTGATGTATTTTTAGACCTTAAATTTCATGATATTCCCAATACCGTTGCTTCAGCCTGTCGTGCTGCTGCGAAGCTTGGGGTCTGGATGATGAATGTGCATGCATCGGGTGGGGAGAAAATGATGATGGCGGCTCGTGAGGCATTAGCTGAGTTTGAGTATCCACCTAAGCTAATCGCGGTGACGGTGTTAACATCAATGGATCAATCACAGTTACAAGGTATTGGGATTGATCAAGAGCCAAAATTACAAGTCAAACGCCTAGCCAATCTCACCGCTCAAGCGGGCTTAGATGGTATCGTCTGCTCTGCTCAAGAAGCTGAAATGCTAAGAGCTGAATTAGGGGATGACTTTTTGCTAGTAACACCCGGTATTCGTCCTGCAGGTGCGGATATTGGTGACCAGCATCGTGTTATGACACCTGAAAAAGCAATAACAGCAGGTGTCAGTTATATGGTCGTTGGGAGACCTATTACGCAGTCAGATAATCCCCAGCAGGTGATTGATCTTATTAATCAAGCATCTTAGTTCATACGATATGACCACAGCTGTCAGCTCCCCTAAATCCATCCTTGTGGTTGCGACACGGCAAATTGGGGATGTGTTACTCGTTACGCCTTTATTGCACAGCCTAAGAGTCGCTTATCCTAAAGCTAGAATTGATGTATTAGGTTACAACAATAAATGTATCATGCTGAAAGGTAATGATGACATTAACGCTATCTTAGAAATATCTGAAAAGCCAAAGCTGGATGAATTTCTGCATTTATTTAAACGTATCTTTAGAAAATATGATCTTTCGATAACAACTCTTACGGGTGATAAGCCACATTTTTATGCATGGCTTGCATCAAAATATCGCGTGGGTATGGTTGCATCCCTTCTTGGTAAGGATTTATGGAAAAGATTATCATGCAAGCAATGGGTATTGTTTGATAATGAAAATACGCATACTGTTCTACAAAATATAAAACTGCTTGAATGTTTAAATATTTCACCGATTATAAAAATTATTCCGCCCGTAACGACTAACACTGATTTAGAAATACCATCAGAACAATATGCTGTGATTCACCCCGTACCCATGTGGGAATACAAAAAGTGGACGATGCAGGCTTGGCTTGATGTTATTAATTATCTTTTATCAAAAGGGTTGAAGGTCATTATTAGCGGTGGACCGTCTTCACAAGATATGGAATTTTGCTCAGCCTTAGAAGCTAATTTTCCTGATGCAGATGTGAAAAATTTAGCGGGGAAAATGCAACTAGGGGAGTTGGCTAATTATATTCAAAATGCCAAGTGTTATATAGGGATAGATACCTCCATCACCCACATGGCAGCAGCGACAGGCTGTCCGACGATTGCAATTTTTGGGCCAACTAATCCCGTTAAATGGGGAGCTTGGCCTGCAAATTATGCAGAAACAAAAAATCCTTATGTTGAAAAAGCCAACCCTTGGCAACAACAAGGAAATGTATTGCTTATTCAGAATGGTAAAATGCCCTGTGTGCCGTGCCATCAAGAAGGTTGCGATAAGCATAAGAAAAGCCAAAGTGAATGCTTGCAAACATTAAAGCCAGATGTCGTATTACGCGCAATTGATACTATTTTAAGTAGCACAAAATAAGCTTTTTATCTGTGGTTAATTTATCACATTAGAAATAGAGAACATCCTTAAAAGCAGGTATTCTTTCCCTATTATTTAAGAGACTGGAAACAATAAATGAAATATCAGCTAGCCACGCAGACTCAAGCATCCTCAATCAATACCGATTGCCTTATTGTCGCAATTTACACAGATCAACAGCTCTCAAGTGCTGCTACTGAGCTTAATAAGCAATCAAATAATGCCATTACAAATTACCTTGAGTTAGGTGATTTCACGGGCAAGGCGGGGCAGGTGGAAGTGCTTTATTCACTTGATGGTATAAAGGCGAAGCGTTTGATGTTAGTTGGTTGTGGTGAACAGGCTAAATTTGATGTAAGGGCTTTAACCAAAGCCACTGAAACAGCGGCAAGCACATTGAAATCATCGAATATTGAGAACGCTGTTTCATTTTTAGCAGATGAATTAGAAGATACAGCGATGGCAGTGCAGCAAGCTGTTATTACATCGGCTGCAATTTTTTATCAGTTTGATCAATATAAAAGCAAAAAGTCTGATGCAATCGCTTTAGAGAGCCTTGATTTTGCTTTTAGCCAAGAAGTATCGGCAGAAACAAAAGCGGCGATAACTCAAGGTGCAGCAATTGCTGAGGGGATGAAATTAGCCAAAGATTTAGCCAATGCCCCCGCTAATGTTTGCACGCCAACGTATTTAGCAAAAACCGCAGAGGGCTTAGCCGCTGAATTTGACAATATTCAAACTGAGATTTTAGAAGAAACGGATGCAGAAGCCCTCGGCATGGGGTCATTTCTTTCTGTCGGCAAAGGCAGTGAAGAGCCGAGTAAAATGATTGTGATGCAATATTCAGGGGCGGGTGCAGATGTCGCACCAATTGCCTTAGTCGGCAAGGGAATAACCTTTGATACAGGTGGAATTTCATTGAAACCCGGTGCGGGAATGGATGAGATGAAATACGATATGGGCGGTGCTGCCAGCGTATTTGGAACGATGCGAGCTTGTGCTGAAATGGCATTGCCAATCAATGTGGTTGCAGTGGTTGCATCGGCTGAAAATATGCCAAGTGGCGAGGCAACAAAACCGGGAGATATTGTTACCAGTATGTCGGGGCAAACGATTGAAGTGCTTAATACCGATGCAGAAGGGCGGTTAGTCTTGTGTGATGCTTTAAGCTATGTTGATAAATTTAAACCCGACGCGATTATTGATATTGCAACACTAACGGGCGCTTGCATTGTTGCATTGGGGCATCATATTAGTGGTCTAATGGCGAATGATCAGGATTTAGCTGATGAGATTTTGCAGGCTGGTAAAGATGCCAATGATGAAGCATGGCAATTACCCATGACTGATGACTATCAAGACCAGTTAAAATCAAACTTTGCCGATATTCCTAATATTGGCGGTGATCGCTCCGCAGGGACAATTACCGCAGCCTGTTTTCTATCTCGTTTTGTGGAAGATAAAAAATGGGCACATTTGGATATTGCAGGAACAGCGTGGAAGAGTGGGGCGGCTAAAGGCTCAACAGGGCGACCTGTTCCATTGCTATCACAAATTTTAATTAATCGTGCAAAGTTCTCAAATTAAAAGGAAGTGGTTGAACTGGCTTTATGAATATCAATTTTTATGTTGGACAAAGCAATACCTTACGCAGTCGTTTATTGCTTGCTTGCAAATTAATTGAAAAAGCCAGAGCACAAGACTTAAAGACCTACATCCATACGGATTCATGGTCAACGTGTGACAGAATGGATGAATTATTGTGGACGTATAATGATGTAAGTTTTATTCCACATGCCATTATACCCACAGATGAACAGCTTCCTGTGTTGATTGGCTGTGAAACAGATACACCACCTGTTGCAGATTTCTTAATCAATTTGTCGAATAGCGTGCCAAGCTTTTTGTCTAAATTTGATAAAGCGGCAGAAATTATTGACCAAGAAGCTGAAATTTTAGACGCTGGACGTAAACGGTATGTTTATTATCGCGAGCAAGGCTATACTCTTAATTATTATCAATTGTAGATAGACGATTTATTTTTATGAGCCAAAGTTTTGAAAAAACCATCCGTATTCCTATTATTACCAATCTCGTTGTGCCTGGTAATCCTGATTTAAAAATAAAGGTAAGATCAGCAGTGGAAGGCGTAGAAGGGGATAAACAAGCCTTTGACCTACGCTTAAAAGAAAAGATAAATGAGCTGAAAGATACAATAGGGCAAGAAGAGGGTGATAATATCGCGCGAGCTCATGCGATTCGTGTAGAAGCCAGTGGATCGCAAAGCAAGGTAAGCGATACACATCATGAGCGAAATATTGATCGTGATCGTGCCGAAATAATGAAAAAATTATCTGAAGGCAATGAATAAGTAGGAGTACACACACATTTAACAATTTACTGGTCTATTTTCCGCTATTCAAGCCATTCTCTCAGTCGCGTAGCACGGCTATGCTTCTTCGATAATGAATGAATATCAAAAAATATCCTTCGCAAATTTTGTTAAATTAATTATGCATTCCTACTTAAGAACAATTAGATTATCTTATTGAAGAGATTCCATACCGTTCTTCCAATACACGACAAAATAATTTAGCCCCTTTCGCCACATTTTCTACCCAATCATTCGAGGCATCTTCATCGGTGCTATCTGTCACGTATTTAAAGCAATCAAATTGGGTGTCGTGATGTTGACAAACCTTGTGTAGAGCATAAGCCTCCATATCGATTAAATCGACGGGAATATCCAAGCCTTCAAGATGCAAAACAGAATCAGTGACAAAAGAATCGCCAGAAGCCAGTACAATTCCATTGGCTTGTGGCAGTTTTTCATCCGTAAAGGGAGTTACTCCACGAGGGACACCAAGCCCTCTAACATCCATATCACGCTGCACAAATGTATCAACCTTTAATAAGCCAGATTTACCACTTACTGTTCCTGCTGTACCGTAGTTAATCACGAGATTAGGCTTATAAAACAAAATAGCCTCATACAGTTGAATTGCTGCATTGAGCTTTCCAACACCCGTATGGATAACAGGAGCAAATTTATCTAGCTCGGGTGTTTCTGCTTCCAATGCGGCAACGATAATATATTTTTGCAAAGCTACTCACCTTCAAATTGACAGAGTGAAAAACAAGGGCAATCTAGCTCGTTTTCTAATTTGCTACTGCCACCTAAATCAGGTAAATCAACAATAAAGCAGCTTTCAACAACATTGCCTTTGAGCTGTCGGATTAATTGAATTGCTGCACCTGCTGTTCCACCCGTAGCAATAAGGTCATCGATTAAGAGTATTCTATCACCTTCTTTAATACAGTCTTTATGAACCTCAACGCTGTCTTCACCATATTCTAATTGATAAGACTGGCTAATGGTATCACCCGGTAATTTGCCTGCTTTACGCACAGGAATAAAGCTTGCCCCCAATTCATAAGCAACCACAGTGCCAAAAATAAAGCCACGCGCCTCTATGCCAGCAATCGCAGTAATATTCTGATTCATATAGCGATGTACGATGGAGTCAATCGTCATCCGTAATGCGGTGGGATCTTCAAGCAAGGTAGTAATGTCGCGGAATTGAATGCCAGCTTTGGGATAATCAGGAATTGTCCGAATAGAGGCTTTGATGATGTCACGCATTGGTAAATCCTATGATGGTTGAATGTGTTGCTATCCTACTTGAATCTGTTTGTATTAATAAGCTTTCTTGAAGTTTTTATTGATAAAATGCACAGTATGCAAACAAAAATTACCTTGGAATAGTAGTGAAGAGTTTATTGTTAGTTGCTCATGGCAGTCGCCGCGATTTATCAAATGAAGAAGTGAGACAAATTACAGATAAAATACGTGAACAGGCGAGTCAGCAGTTTCTCAGTATTGAATGTGCTTTCTTGGAATTGGCAGAACCTTCTATTCCAGAAGGGATTGATCGCTGTATAAAAGCGGGAGCTGAAACAGTTGTTATTTTTCCGTATTTTTTATCGGCAGGTCGCCATGTGTCGATTGATATTCCAGAGATCATTGAGAAAAAACAAGCAGAATATCAAGATAAAACTATCCAAATGGTGAAGCATATGGGGGCTATGGATGGTGTTGCAGCGTTGATACTGGAACATTTATCTTAAAGAGATTTTGATTAAATGACAGAGGTATTTCAGCAAAAGTGAAATACCTCGATCACGATGCATAATTATAACCTGAATTAGTGACTTCACTACGGATTCAGGTATGACTTAATCATTATTATGCAAATCATCATTCAAACCACCCCAAAGTGATGCATTGGTTGCAATGGCTTCAACCGCACCTGTTTGGCTATGGCGACGATAAAGTAAACCAGAGCGGCCTGATAAGTCTCGTGCTGAGACAATTTCACCTTCTGGCGTTTTAACTTTTGTCCCTGCCGTGAGGTATAAGCCAGATTCAACAATACACTCATCGCCCAGTGATATTCCCAAGCCTGCATTAGCACCCAATAAGCTTTTTTCTCCGATTGAGATGACTTGCTTGCCACCGCCTGACAGTGTACCCATAATAGAAGCACCGCCACCAATATCAGAATTTTTGCCGACTAGAACACCGGCACTGATACGGCCTTCGACCATTGATTCTCCTAGCGTCCCTGCATTAAAGTTAACAAAACCTTCATGCATTACGGTTGTACCTGCGGCGAGATGAGCACCTAAGCGGATGCGGTCGGCATTACCAATACGCACGCCTTCAGGGATGACATAATCAGTCATGCGAGGAAATTTATCGATAGATGTAACATTCAAATGATGGTTTTCGGTGGCGATGAGTTCACGCAAAGTATCAATTGATGCGGGGAGTACAGGGCCAGCCGTCGTCCATGCAACATTGTTGAGTAAACCAAACATACCATCTAAGTTGATTTCATTTGGCTTAACTACGCATTCAGAGAGTAAATGTAAGCGTAAATAAGCGTCTTCTGCTGATTTTGGAGCATCGTCAATTGAGTCTATTTCAACTTCAATGAAATCACCTTTGATTAAACCGACTTTTTCAGCAAGACAACTTCTTGTTATTTTTTTTCCTGATTTAGGAAACCAAGTGTCCAAGGTTTTTCCTGTTTCAGTGTCTGTGTAGCGGTGGCCGATTCGTTTGATTGTCATTTGTTTTACCTTAGTGTGTTTACAGATTATTCTAGGAGGCTGTCTGAGAATGGATTTGCAGTAGCTTATTCCATTCTCAGACAGCCTCCAAATGTGGAGGATTATATTAGGTTTGGGTTAAGTTCGCATGTTTTTATCGGCAGGCACAAAAAAGGCCGCCCGAAGGCAGCCTCTTTATATAGCAATGTGAAAAGAATTACTTAATATTCAACATTTCTTGGTACGTTGCCAAAGGCCACATATCATCAGCAACTTCAGCTTCAAGAGCGTCTGCAGCAGTACGAATCTCTGCCATTGTTGGCAAGATTTCTTTCGCGCAGAATTGCATGTGAGCTTCTTCTGAATCGTGATCTTCAATATCCATTAAGCCAGATAGTTTGCTAACAGCAGACATCATGTCGCCAGTTAAGCCCGCAATTGTATTTAATGTGCTGCCATCGAAATCAATACCAAGATCAGCCATGCTAGCACCCGTCGCAGCTAAATCTGCCATATAACGTGTTGCCGCAGGGTAGATTTGAGTTTTAGCCATATCAATCATTAGTTTAGCTTCAACCTCAATCTTGAGGATGTAGATTTCAGCGTAAACTTTAAAGCGACTTTCTAGCTCTTCAGCAGTCAATACGCCTGTGCTTTCGAATAATTCTTTAACTGAATCATCTTTTAAGTAAGGGTAAGCGTCAGCAGAAGTTGGTAGGTTGATTAAACCACGCTCTTCAACGGCTTCTTTATGCCATTCAGCAGAGTAACCGTCACCGCCAAATACAGCTGCACCGTGCTCATTCATTAGCTCTTTTAATACGGCAATTACCGCAGCAGTCTTATCTGCACCAGCAGAGATTTCAGCTTCTAGCTTATCGTTAATCCAATTCAAAGAATCAGCTAACATTGTGTTCATTACGATCAGTGGGCCAGCAACTGACATTTCAGAACCCACAGCACGGAACTCAAAACGGTTACCTGTGAAAGCAAACGGTGATGTGCGGTTTCTATCACCTGCATCTTTCGTAAATGTAGGAATCTGTGAAAGACCAAGATCCATGATACCAGTTTCAGATGTATCGTCTAATTTGCCTTCTTTGATGCTATTGAAGATACCTTCAATCTGCTCACCAAGGTAAGTAGACATAATCGCAGGAGGTGCTTCATTTGCACCTAAACGGTGATCATTACCCGCAGATGATGCAGCGATACGCAGTAATGGACCATACTTATGAACTCCGCGAATAACCGCACCACAGAATAATAAGAAGTTTAAGTTTTCAGCAGGTGTGCTACCTGGATCAAGCAAATTACCTTGTGTTGCGTTACCAACAGACCAGTTAACATGCTTACCAGAACCATTAATACCAGCAAATGGCTTCTCATGGAACAAGCAAACAAAGCCATGACGCTTAGCTGTATGCTTGAATACTGTCATCAATAATTGCTGATGATCTGCTGCAACATTTGCTGCTTCAAAGTAAGGAGCAATTTCAAACTGTGCCGGTGCAACTTCGTTATGATGTGTTTTAGCAGGGATACCTAGGCGATATAGCTGATCTTCAACATCTTGCATGAAAACTTGTACACGCTCTGGGATTGCACCAAAGTAGTGATCATCAAACTCTTGACCCTTTGCCGGTGCTTTACCGAATAAAGTACGGCCTGCCAATAGTAAATCAGGACGAGCAGCTGCAAAATTAGCATCAACTAAGAAGTATTCTTGCTCAGCACCACAACTTGAGTTTAGCGGAGCAACTTCCTCTTCACCCATGGTTTTCAATACTTTTGTTGCCGCTTCATTCATTGCTTTGTTTGAACGAAGAAGTGGGATTTTCTTATCAAGTGCGTGACCTTTCCAAGACATGAAAGTCGTTGGGATACAAAGTGTTGCACCGTTATCTGTTTGCATGATATATGCAGGGCTGGTTGGATCCCATGCCGTATAACCACGAGCTGCATTTGTTACACGTAAACCACCGTTAGGGAATGATGATCCGTCAGGCTCACCTTTAACAAGTAGGCTACCATTGAAATCAGTAACCATATTGCCATCGCTATCAGAAATAATGAAACCATCATGTTTCTCAGCAGTAGCTCCTGTCATAGGGTAGAAAACGTGAGAGAAAAATTTCACACCCTTAGAAAGTGCCCAATCTTTCATCGCTGCTGCAACGGCATCGGCTGTTGCCATATCAAGAGCATCACCTGTTTTTATGGTCTTCTTGATGGCTTTAAACGCTTTCTTAGAAAGAGCCTCTTCCATTTTGGCAAGATTATAAACATCTGTTGCCCAAATTTTGCTTAAAGGTTTGGTCATTTTAGTCTTGTAGTTCTTACCATTTACAATCTGCTGTACTGCTTCAAGACGTGCATAATTACCGCTCATACTGTTTTCCTTTGACTATATTATATAGGGTGTCCGACAAATACTTGTGCTATGTGTTGAGACTGAAGTAAATATCGGGTTTTAAAATAAGAGACCTTTGCACGAAAGATCTAACGAATAAAAAAGGCTTGAATTCCCCCTATTTGGCTTAAAAAATCAGCTAACAGCTCGGCTATTACCTTCATTTTTAAGCAATATAGAAAAATTATGCGCTTTTTTCTTTCATCATCCTTTCATGTAAAGGTCTCAATAAATCTTATTTAGTTTATGCAAAAATCAAGCCAAACCATATTAGTTAGATAATGTATTAATTTTTGCAAGGTACAAAAGTCCGAGACTAAAAAAGCATAAATCCTATAAAAAAACAAGCTTGTATACGAGAATACCGTCAAAAAATGGAGATTTTTAGAGATAGAAAATAACAGGAATGTTAGATTGATGAGCTAGAGTTGTGATAGCAAATTTATGTCTCATGTAGTGTTTTTTGAATAAGATTATTATGCACCAACTATGTGCGTACTTGCGAGCCATAATGATGCGCAAGTAAAAAAGTCAAAGTGAGAATTAGAATGGCGTATGAAAAGTATCGAGAAAGAGTATTAGGCAAGCAAGGTAAAAAACGTATCTTAGCACTCGATGGTGGCGGTATAAGAGGGCTAATGACCGTGCAATTGCTTAAAAAGTTAGAAATCATTATACGAGAGAAAACAGGCAACCCCGATGCGCTACTGCGAGACTATTTTGACCTTATCGGTGGTACATCAACAGGGGCAATATTAGCGGGAGCGATTGCTATTGGTAAAACTGCCGAGGAATTAGATGAAATTTACTGTGATGTTGGGCAAAAAATATTCAAACGCAGTCTATTTCGCTTTGGTATTTTTCGAGCAAAATTTGAAACGCTAGCGATTAACAATGCCTTACACGAACACTTTGGTGATATGACAATGGAAGACACCACGAATGAAGGTGTCGGCTTAGCCATTATATCCAAAAGGATTGATACGGGCAGCGTATGGGTGACAGATAACAATCCCGATGGCAAATACTATAACTATGAGCATGGACCAAACAAAGACTATATCTTGAGACAAATTATCCGAGCTAGTACCGCAGCACCTATGTATTTTAGCCCTGAAAAGATAAAAATCACAAAAGATCAAGAAGGTGAATTTGTTGATGGTGGTGTTAGCCCGCACAACAATCCTGCTTTGCAATTATTTCTATTGGCGACGGTAAAAGGTTATCGATATAACTGGGAAAAAGGTGAGGATAAAATGTTCATTCTTTCCTTGGGAACAGGAAGCTGGTCTAAAAATGCAGAAGACGTAAACAATCGCTACAAATTTAATATGTCAGCCAAAGATGCAGTAAGCTCATTGCTGTCGATCATGGACGATAGTGACGAACTGAATCAGCAACTATTACAGCTAATGGGAAAATCCACAGGTGCAGTAGGCGATATCGATAGCGTTGTCGGTAACCTATGTGATGAAATGCTTGCCGCAGAACCAATGTTTTCCTATATGCGATATGATCCTAAAATTGAAAAAAATTGGTTGGCAGAAGAACTTGGATTATCGCATTACACCGCCAAAGACATCCGCAATGTTAAAAAGATGGATGCAACCCATACCACCAAAATGCTAAAAGAAATTGGCAAAGCCTACGCGGATAAAATGATCAAAGCTGAGCATATTGTATAAGGGTACTAATTTACTGAATTATACAGATTGAAAATTAACCACTATTTACATGAAAAACTATAGCTTTTAATTTGCGTTTACGTTTATCTGTGTGCATCTGTGGTTAATAATTCATTACTACTTTCACCTTGCTGCTTTTTTTGTTTACACTAGCCTTCCTTTATAAAAACCCAAGCAACGCATGTCACAAACACTAGAATTGACTAAAGAACTCATCGCTCGTCCTTCTGTAACCCCTGATGATAAAGGTTGCCAAGCCTTATTATCTGCTCGTTTAGAACCGTTTGGTTTCAAAACTGAAAACATGCGGTTTGAAGAGGTGGATAATATTTGGCTACGCCGAGGCACAGAGTCCCCCGTTTTTTGTTTTGCAGGGCATACCGATGTTGTACCCACAGGCGGTGTGACTAAATGGGATTCCGACCCGTTTACGCCAACTATTCGTGATGGCATGTTATACGGGCGAGGCACTGCCGATATGAAGGGTAGCGTTGCGGCAATGACAATCGCTTGTGAACGCTTTGTAAAGGATTATCCCAACCACAAAGGCTCAATTGCTTTTCTAATTACCAGCGACGAAGAAGGCCCCGCAACAGACGGCACGGTAAAAGTGATTGAAACCTTGGAAGCTCGTGATGAAAAAATTGACTGGTGCTTAGTGGGTGAGCCTTCAAGCACTAATACCATCGGCGATATTATAAAAAATGGGCGACGTGGTTCGCTGGGTTGTGAGCTTAAAATTATCGGCAAACAAGGGCATGTGGCATACCCACAACTTGCTAAAAATCCCATTCACTTGGCTGCCCCGTTTATTGCAGAAATTACCACCGAGGAATGGGATCAGGGCAATGACTTCTTCCCGCCAACCTCTTTTCAAATATCCAATATCAACTCAGGCACAGGTGCAACTAATGTCATTCCTGCTGATTTAGATATGGTATTCAACTTTCGCTTTTCCACCGAGCTTACAGAAAAAGACATCCAGCAACGAGTAGAAGCTATGCTTGATAAGCATGACTTAAACTATGAGATTAGCTGGAATTTATCAGGCTTACCGTTCTTAACTGCGGAAGGTAACTTAGTCTCTGCTGCTGTATCTGCGATCAAAAAAGTCACAGGTACAGAAGCCGAATTATCCACCTCTGGCGGCACATCAGACGGACGTTTTATCGCTCCAACGGGTGCACAAGTACTAGAACTAGGGCCAATCAATGCGACCATTCATCAAATTAACGAATGTGTAAAAGTTGATGATTTGGATACCTTGGAAGAGATTTATTATCAAATGCTTAAAAATTTGTTGCTCTAAATTTATCTGTGCTCCTCTGGTTCAGACCTACCCCTTGAATGAACTTTAATTAATGCATTCAGATGCTAAGGAATTTTCACCTTGAAATACTTGTGTAGGTAGCTATGGTCTTACAGAGGAAGTAATGATTCTGCTTGTAGAGATCTTTCATGCAAAGGTCTCTTGTAGTCAAAAATTTGAAGGAGTCACCGAGTGAGTCGTAAAAAAGGAGAAGAAGTTGAGCTACTTAAAAAAAAGAAGAAAGGCTCAGCTCGTAGTGTTGAAACATTTTATCGTAATGCTTATCGGACTCAATTGGATTTAACCAGTTTGGCAGACAATAAAGCCAATATCATGATTTCTGTTAATGGACTTATCGTAACCGCAATTATTGCAACAGGCGGTTTTGCATCTTATGCAGGGGAGTTGCCGATATTATTACCTCTGTCGGTATTAATTGTCAGTATTTTATCCATGATATTTGCCATATTAGCAGCTAGCCCACGCGTTGCGAATTTACATATTGCTAAGGATGATCTACTACAAGGTAAGGCAAACCTACTGTATTTTAATAATTTCCTATCGGTCTCTGAAGATGAGTATGCCGATGCAATGTATGGTGTTATTGAAGATGTAGAGAATATTTATCGAATGATGAGTGCCCATATTTATAACATGGGCAAGGTGCTTATTCGGAAGTATCGTTTTTTACGTATCTCCTACATTGTTTTTTTGCTGGGTATGGTGACGAATAGTGTTTTATTTGCGTTATATCTCGTATTGGTACAATAATCCCCATTAAATAAGGAAGCTGATCAAGTCATGAGTTGTTTTCCTCTCAGGTTAAGTCGGCTGATAATGTCGCAAATACTGCTCAATCTCTTCATGCTTATCTGCTGGGGCTTTAATGATAAGTGCGTCGCCACGCTTTAGCTCGGTGGTATTTGCTGGATTATCCCCGTGAAAACGTCCGCGT
>JALVRY010000146.1 GCA_027024625.1 Thiotrichaceae bacterium | reverse complement strand
ATGCCATCAATTCTATACACAATGGCTAGCTCCTCAGCAAACAATGCCACTGCAAACCTCTGGCTCTACAGGCAAGCCAAAAACAATTCCCATGCCTAAATCCTCTATGGAAAGATCAGCCAAATTAACCGCCAAGACCTTTAATCTAAAGCGTGGGGATACAGCTTTGCTTTGTTTACCCATTAATTATATTGCAGGAAAAATGATGCTGGTAAGAGCCATTGTTCTTGGCTTAGATTTAACTATTATCACCCCTTCATCAAAGCCATTGGAAAAGCTTAACAAGCCTATAAAATTTGCAGCAATGACACCAATGCAGCTTAGCAAAAGCAACGATAATCAACTCAAATTAATTGATACTTTGATTGTTGGCGGAGCAGCGATAAGCGATGAACTAGTAAAACAATTACAAGGGCTTTCGACTAAAGTTATTGAAACCTACGGCATGACCGAAACAGCCAGCCACATCGCTATTCGTCCATTAAATATAGAACAACAATCAATATTTTTTCATGCATTAGAGGGAGTGAGTTTTGAATGTGATCAGCGGGACTGTTTGATTATCCATGCAGAACACCTAGACGACAGCATTACAAGCAATGACATCGTAGAATTGCAAGATAGTAAAACATTCAGATGGCTAGGTCGATTCGATAATATTATCAATACAGCAGGAATTAAGATCATCCCCGAACAAGTAGAAGCCAAGCTAAAACCCTATCTGCAAAAGCGAAATTTTATTATCGCATCAACACCCGATCCACAACTTGGTGAACAAGTTACACTCATTATCGAAGGTGCTCCTATAGAGCTTAATATCGATGCGATTAGTTCACTTAGCCCTTATGAAAAACCTCGCAAGATACAATTTGTTGAGTGCTTAGAGAAAACAAAATCAGGGAAATTATTGCGTAAGTAGGAATTGGATGTATCACCTATAAAACGACTTCAAGCTAAATCAATAAAAATCACTATTGTCAATTTCTTACCAAAGGATAATAAATATATGAATACCTGCCATAGTGTTTTTTGAGATGTATCACACAAAAAGGGCTGGAATCTCTTTTAACTTATTTTTCTCCATTTTCGTTTCTGAAAACTTACAAGCACATTTGTTACACTTCCATAAGGCGGGGAAGTGTAAGATTCTCTTTTTAACGAATCCTCTATGAGTTCTTCTAATATCGAAACTTGCACAGTCTGGACAGTACTTTTTAGATTTCATTACCCATATCCCTATAAATATCACTCCCTATTACGGGTAATAATATAGCATGAAAATATAGCAATATAAGTCTAAAACAGGTTAATTATTAACCTAATCTGAACAAAAGTTTGTAACTCTTAGAAAATAGCTCTAACACAGAGGATTATTAGAAGCATTTCAATAAATCATCTAATTAATGACTCGTCCCAGCAGAGCGGGTGATTTTGTTGTAAACATTATATTTACCTACTGGTTTTTTCATGGGTATGCGTTTTACGATTTCTAGTGTTTTTGCATCATAGACGACTATTTCACCATCCATTTCCCAAATACTAACTAGAGCGTATTTTCCATCACGAGTAAATTCAACATGGGCAGATGTTTTACCCAGAGCAGGGCGAAGTGTTTTGACAATTTTTAAGGTTTGCTTATCAATTACATGCATTGCATCTTTATCTTTACCAAAAAACACATCAACCCATGCATAAGGGGATTTTTCATGGCTACGCATAAAGAAGCCTGATCCAAGAGTCGGAATTTTCTTGATTAGCTTCCATGTTTTCATATCTACAACACTCACCTCATTTTCCTTAAGATTGGGTGTTGCCATTACAGTTTTATCGCCCATTTTCCATGTAATACCTGAACTTAGATGAGGCATTCCAGGAATATCAAGGTCAGCCACTTTGCGACCTAAATCTAAATCGACAACTTGCCCTTTGCCTTTGCGAGAAGCACTGAGAATATGCACATACTCTTGATCAAAGAAGAAATCATCTAATACGGAATCTAGCTTAATCTTCCGAATAGGGAATTTTTCAATCGTTGCTTCACCTGATTCTTTTTGATAATCATGTACCCATTGACCAAACCCCGCTGGTGGCGGATCAGCATAGTTAATCTCCCAAACTTCGGGACTGTCTTTTAGAGCTGCCACAAAACTTTTTCGGGGACGAGCATCATAAACAGCTGAAATACGAGATGCTTTTCCATTTTCACCAATAGCGGGAATGATTTTTACCAAACTTAAATCTTTAGCATCTAAAATGACCAGTGTATTGGGCATATAGTTACCAACAATAACAAAGCGATCATCACTAGAAATGGCAGAGTTACGGGCATTAATGCCAACACGTATTTCTGCGACCATTTTAAGTTGATACATATCGAATTTGCTAATCCAACCATCGCGTGAGGTGAAGTAGACATATCGTCCTGTTGAATTGTATTTAGGTCCTCCATGCAAACCAAAACGAGAGGGGAAACGGTAGATTGGCTCAAGCTTATCGCCATCTAATACCGAAACATGGTGATCACCTGCCTCAACTACTAGAAATAAGTTTAACGGATCCGCATCAAATACTGGTTTATCTGTTGGATTTTCTATGGGGTAAACGACATGGCTGGCACGAATTTCCTTTTCTCCCCATGTTGGTGTTTCTGCCAAAGGTGTAAAAATATAATCAACTAATGCCTTAATTTGCTGTTCTGTAAGCTTATCTTTAAAAGGCAGCATTTGTGTTGCTGCTCGCCCCTGCGTAATGGTCTTAATTGCATTTTTTTTATGCAAGCGTTTTAAATTATCGGGTAATAAGGCTGGGCCTGTTATGCCAAGGCGATTCTTTCCATGACATTGACTACAGTGCTGCTGATACAGACTTTCAGTATCTTGAGGCTCTGCAAATACAGGATTTACGAGAAAAGTTGCAATAATAAGTGTGATAATATTTTTCATGCGATAAATGCTATCACGACCTTATTTACTCTCATTGATCAGAGTCAACGAATGAGTTTTCAATGGGATATATGATGGTTCTGGTCTGAATCTACAGATTCAGGTCTAACTAAATCAACAAATAATCACAAATACACTTGAATGCGGTTAAATATACTTATGCGACTGTTACTACTCTTTATTACTGCTCTTTTTTGCATTTCATCTCTATCTGCTGATGAAACGGCTACTTTAAACAAACCACCTGCATCACTTAAGCAATGGTATAAACCCGCTAATAAACATAATGTTTGGCATCATAATATGTTTAAGCTACGACGTGAGATTCAAGCAGTGAGTGAGTACATGGCTGAACAAGATCAGCCTCACACTGAAAAATGGGCAAGTCAGTTAGTAACACATTACCGAAAAATTGCGGAGATGGTTCCTGAGTGGAAGGATGAACTAGAGCTAGAATGGGCAGATAAACTTGAAGTTGCAGCAAAACAAGGTGATTTTACTGCCTTAAATGTCGCGTTAAAAAAATTACAAACCTCATGTAAAGGCTGCCATCAGGATTATCGGGCACAGGTTGCTGCCATCTATCGCAGCCCTGATTTTGGTAAAATCCATGTCACAATTGAGGGAGAAGATACTTCTTATTTAGATTTTATGAAGTTGCTAATGCGTGATGTTAATCGTATAAAAATCGCAGCCGATGATGGAAATAAAGAAAAAGCTCAAACTGCATTAAAAGCTGTCCGTACTGGAATAACAACACTACGTTCAAGTTGTGATAACTGCCATAAAGAAGCTAGTGCAAAAGAGTATTATCTTGGTGATAAAACCACAGCTTTGTTAAATGAACTTAAAACAGGAATAGATAAAGGGAAAAGTGGTCAGATACTTGGACAATTTGCTGTACAAGCCTGTGCTCATTGCCATGCTAGTCATCGTATTCTTTATGATTTAAAGGCGGAAATTGAATAATGGAAAAATTAACCTGTAGTCACTGTGGCAACATTATTCAAGAGGAAGATAGAGTCTGCCCTAGCTGCCAGATTCCATTATCTAAAGAACAAGCCGGTGCATCGCAAAAACGATTCAAGCTTTTCTTTATTGCTGTAGTTATCTTTTGTTTTGTCATAATGTACTTTGTGCCACCAGATTGGTTGAATTAATCAGATGGCTGCACAGCATAGTCCAAACTAGAGTCACTTTTATTACTGAGTTTGGGTTATGTAACTGATGTTGCGTGGTTAATTTTTATTAACCGCGTAATATCAGTTATGTAACAAAAGCCACATAACCCAATGAGTGATTAACCTTCAGGAACTAAATTATCGACCTTACTCGCACCTGCACCAAAGAAAAATTTCTCCATTTCTTCCTCTAAAAACTTACGATCTTTAGGGTTAATTGGACTAAGGCGGTACTCATTCATCAGAATAGTCTGCTGTTTAATCCAGTTTCCCCATGCTTCTTTAGATACATTTTCAAAAATTCGTTGCCCTAAATCACCTGGGTATGTTGGTCTATCTAAGCCTTCTGCTTCACGCTTTAATAATACGCAGTTCACCATTCTTGTCATGAGCTTATCCTTTTTTAATCCTAATAGAGTCTAATAATGTTGATATGGGAGCCGCTAGACCACCATTGAATTCTGTGTTGATGTTATACCAGAGCTGAGTGTTTGCTTCCATTATCCTTTGCTCTGCCGATTCCATTTGCAATAAATAAGGCTTTATTGTCAAACGAAAATGGCTAAAGGTATGCACTACTTTGGGGAGACTTTTATAAATATCTAGCCCTGTTTTAAATTGATCTTGAAGCCAATTTTCAGCCTCACTTTCTTTTTCAAATTGAGGAAAACTCCATAAGCCACCCCAAATCCCCATTGCTGGACGTTTTTGTAGAAAAACTTCACCCTGTTGGTTTTGAATGATCAACATAAATGTCGATCGTTCAGGTAGTATTTTTTTAGGTTTTGGCTGAGGGTAATCCTGTGTTTTACCAAGCTGTAGTGCTTTGCAATCCACATTTAATGGACAAACTTCACACTTTGGTTTGCCTCGAACACAAATAGTTGCACCCAAATCCATCATCGCTTGTGTGTAATCTGCGGTACGACTCAGTTTATCACTTGGCAATAAATCTTCTGCATAGTGCCAAAGTTGTTTTTGAACCTTTGTGCTGCCTGTCCAACCCTTTACTGCATAATAACGAGCAAGCACACGTTTTACATTACCATCTAGTATGGCATGAGACTGTTGACAAGCAATGGATAAGATAGCTGCCGCTGTAGAACGACCAATACCGGATAAATCAATAAGTTGCTTAATATCTTCAGGGAATTCACCCGCATATTCATCTCGTATTGTTTGAGCTGCTTTATGTAAGTTCCTTGCTCTTGCATAGTATCCTAGACCTGACCAGTGTTTTAATACTTCATCTTGATCCGCATTTGCCAAGCTCATTACATCAGGGAATGAAGCCATAAACTTTAGATAGTATGGAATCACTGTATTTACCTGTGTTTGTTGCAACATGATTTCAGAAATCCATACCCGATAGGGTGAAATATCTTGCTGCCACGGTAAATCTTTACGCCCATGTAAATCAAACCATGCCAATACACGTTCAGCAAAGGAAATAGCACAAATCATTGAATTTTGGGGAGTCAGTGATAATTGTTTAGACATTAAAATAGCTTCAATACTTTTTAGAATATTTGCCAGTCTAACATCATCAAAATAAAAATTAGGCGAAAAAAAAGAGGTAATATCCAATGATATTACCTCTAAAAAGATAAAACATATTGTTTGCTTGGAGAAAGCCAAGCCTTATTTTCTGAACTTATAAAAAATTCAGGAGATTATTAACGGTTGCGTACAAATCGACGGATTTCTGCAACATGACGACGACTCACTTCTAAGCGATCATCAATATTGTCAATCTTAACTTGAACACGCCCAATGTCGGATTTATCCAGACCAGTAATACACTGTTTGGCAACCAATGCATTACGGTGAATACGGATAAAGTTATCTGCTAAGTCTTTTTCTAAAGACTTTAACGATTCTTCGATGATCACTTCACCCTTTTTGTAACGCACGGTGACGTATTTTTGATCCGCTTGGAAGTAATAAACGTCCTCGACTGGAATGAGTTCTAAGT
>JALVRY010000145.1 GCA_027024625.1 Thiotrichaceae bacterium | reverse complement strand
AGAAATTGTCTTATTGGATATTGATGAAGGTGCTGCCAAAGGTGGAGCCTTGGATATTCAAGAAACATCGCCTCTCTTTTGTTTCGATACACAAGTTACAGGTTCGACAAAAGCAGAGGCAATGCAAGGTTCGGAAATTGTGATTATCACCGCGGGCATTCCGCGCAAACCGGGTATGTCTCGCTCTGATGTGTTGGATACGAATATAAAAATTCTCAATGCTATTGTGGATGATGTACTTGTTCATGCTCCAGATAGCATGATTCTGGTGGTGTCAAACCCTGTCGATATACTCACCTACCAAGCATGGAAGCGAACAGGTTGGGATCGTTCTCGTGTGTTTGGTCAAGCGGGTGTACTGGATTCTGCTCGTATGGCAGCGTTTATCGCGATGGAAACTGGCTTATCTGTAAAAAATATTAGTGCGATGGTATTGGGTGGGCATGGTGATGCAATGGTTCCCATGACACGGTTTACCACAATTTCAGGGATACCTATTAAGTATTTTCTTGAGCAAGATGTTATCGATAAGATCGTTAAGCGTTCACGCTTTGGTGGTGCTGAAATATTAGCACTTAAACAGAATAGTAGTGCTTATGATGCGCCTGCGGCAGCAATTGCTGAAATGGTCGAAGCAGTTGTTTTAAACCGTCGTCAAGTTTTACCAACCGTTGCTATATTGGAAGACGAATACGGAGAAGCTGATATTGCAATGGGTGTGCCATGTATGCTGGGTGAGAATGGTATGGAGCAAGTGATTGAGCTTGAGCTGGACAAAGAAGAGCAAACAATGTTTGATGCGACAATTGAAGCGATAAAAAAGGATATTGCCCGTTTGTAGGGGGAATTCAAGCCTTTTTTATTCGTTAGATCTTTCGTGCAAAAGTCTCTTATTAACTTGATCTCGGCCTAAATAATTTAATAATTGCCTCTGGATTTGATGGAAAATATAAGTGCAAATAAGAGGCGGTTAAGCTTCGTTCGCGAATGATTTTTTCTCCAGGGGCTGGGTGCTTTGCTCGTTTTCCGTAAGCAATTGCTTTTTGTGTATTCTCACTTTTTGAGCGATGGTGGGCATGCCCTCGAATTTCACCTTCAGGTAAAGGGGCGGATTGCATACCTTGGCAACCACCTCGTTCGCGCATAATGCCATTGCCTTGGATGAGTCCTAGCATCTTAGCGGTGTTTCCTGCTAAGTCTGTGAGAGTTTCTTGAACATAAAGCATTCCCCCGCATTCGGCTAAAATGACTTTATTCATTTCAAAATGGCGGTGAATCGCAATATGCATTGCCCTATTATTTTGTAACGCATCTAAATGTAACTCAGGGTAGCCACCGGGTAACCAGAGTACATCGCAATTGGGTAATGCTTTGTCTTGTAATGGGGAAAAATAAAGCAGCTCGGCTCCGAGTGACTCTAATAAGCGAATATTTCCTGCATAAATAAAACTAAAGGCATCATCTTTAGCAATGGCAATTCGTGTATTTTTTAAATCTGCCGAAATAGTGTTTTTTTCTACAGAATGGAACTTAACATTTGGAATTGGGGTATTTGCTAAATTAGATTCGGCAATCACCGTGGCTATGTTGTTGAGTCGTTGATCCATATCGTCGATTTCATCAGGCTTGATTAAACCTAAGTGGCGATGTGGTAAAACCATGTCATCTTGTCTGGGTAAGCAGGCTAGCAATGTAATATCATCAGGCATACTTTCCTGAATTAATTCACAATGTCGTGGGCTACCAGTGGCATTAGCAATTGCACCTGCAAAAAGAATATTTTTACGATAGTGTGCTAGTCCGCTAGCGATTGCTCCAAAGGTTTGTGCCATTGAGCGTGCATCAATGACGGTGGCAACAGGGATATTAAAATATTCAGCAAGGTCTGCACCACTGGGGTCTCCATCAAACATACCCATAACACC
>JALVRY010000144.1 GCA_027024625.1 Thiotrichaceae bacterium | reverse complement strand
CATCTTGATCAAAGTTAAAGACGTAGGTTTCCAGTCGCATATCAGTTCCATTGACAGTAGGACGTTTGCCAACACTGGCAGCTCCATAGTAAGTTTCATCATCTAGCCCACGAATTTTGGCAGCATAAATACCTGTGCGTAAGGCAATAATTTCGGGTAGCTTGAGATTCAGCGTGGGGAAGCCAATAGTGCGACCAAGTTTATCGCCATGACGAACTCGCCCTGAGATGCTATAGGGATAACCTAATAAGCGGTTTGCTTCATTCATATCGCCAGCTTGTAATGCTTGACGAATTCGGGTGCTACTAATGCGTTCCCCTGCGGCTTTAAATGTGGAAGTGTCTTGTACTTCCATGCCGTTTTCTTTGCCAATATTTTTCAGTAATTGGAAATCCCCTTTACGCATTTTGCCAAAACGAAAGTCATCACCAACAGCGAGATAACGAACATTAAGTTGCTTGAGTAGAATATTCTTTACAAAATCTTCTGCTTCAATTTGTGAGAATTCTTTGTTGAATTTTAAGCGGATAAAATCATTAATCCCTAACATTTTTAGCAAACGCATTTTGTCGCGTTGAGGATAAATGCGAGGTGGTGTATCACCAGGAAAGAACTCATGAGGTAGTGGGTCGAAGCTAATAACGGTGGCTGGTAGTTGATATTCCTTTGCCTTTTCTTTTAAATGAGCAAACACACTTTGATGCCCTAAATGCAAGCCATCGAAGTTACCAATCGTAGCGACACAGCCATCGTGGTAGGGGGATAAGTGATTAATGCCACGGATTATATGCATAGTATTTGTAGTTGCTAAATAAATAGGTATTGATTCTACAACATATTTACAAAATTCTGCTGCCTTAATGCTTCATAAACCATAATAGCTGCTGTATTGGATAAATTTAAGCTACGGCTATCCGCCAACATAGGAAGCCGTAATTTATGATTTTCAGGTAAGTCATTGAGTATGGTGTCGGGTAAACCTCTTGTTTCAGGGCCAAAGAGGAATAGATCGGCTGAATCAAAAGAAGCATCAGAATAGGTTTGAGATCCTTTGGTCGTTAGTGCAAAAATTCGAGTAGATTTACCAATATAATCTAAGAATTGTTGATATGTGTCATGCTCTTTTACATTAGCCATGTCACGATAATCCATGCCTGCACGCTTTAGTTTTTTCTCATCCAATTGAAATCCGAGCGGATGGATTAGATGCAACGTGCAGCCTGTATTGGCACATAAGCGCATAATATTCCCCGTATTTGGCGGAATTTCTGGTTCATATAAAGCGATCTGAAACATGATTTTTTACCGTTAAATTAAGGAGAAAAAGTCTAAAAAACACTGACTATTAGGAAATTCTACCGAGTTATTTTGAAGTTCTCTAACAAAGCTTGTGCCATTATTGAATATTTCTTCATGAGTATATATTTGTAATTAGGCTTGTATAGTATGGCATGCAGGGCAAAGTGGTACTTTTAAAGAGAAGAGTGTTATGGGTTTAAGACGGTCATTATTGATTCCACTTATTGGTTTATTACTGTTCCTCGTTTGGATGGTTTTATATTCTGGGAATGAGCATACGAGTGTGGAAGGTATGCATAATATTTCTTTGGAGGGAACTCCGGAGGGTGGCGATTTTGAGGTTGATACCAGTGACGGTAAAATAAAGTTATCTGACTTTAAAGGTAAGGTTGTATTGCTTTACTTTGGCTATGCATCTTGTCCAAATGTATGTCCTTCCTCGCTTTCAAAGATTAGTCTTGCCTTACAAAATCTTTCACAAAGGGAGCGCTCACAAGTAAAAACGATTTTTATCAGCCTTGATCCAGAACATGATACAGTGGATAAAATCAAAGAATATGTCCAGTATTATCATGGTAGTTTTATTGGTGCTACGGTTGATGCTGCGGCACTAAAGAAAATTGTCAA
>JALVRY010000143.1 GCA_027024625.1 Thiotrichaceae bacterium | reverse complement strand
CTCATATCCTGGTGTACCTGCTGTTGCAGATCAATACCAAGCTTGCGGTATGAACGAATGACAACATCTGTACAAACACCAATATTAGCGGGCACATCACCCCAGGGGTAACCAATCTTGATATAAGATCCATCATACCTGACGCGAGACTTTAAACGAGTCAAGGCAGCGTTATTTAACTTATTTAAAAATGGGCTGGGAGCACTCACTGATCTATTCACAGGGCGACGATAACGACTCACAGGGCGTTGCCTGTTATTGGCAGCCACTCTTCTACGTGGAGAGCGTTTTTCATAAATAACCGGGCGAAATCGTTTTGTAGCTTGCTGAGGTTTAACAGCAACTCTACGTTGGGTATTTTTTACAACAGACTTTTGAGCCTTATTTGCTACAGCTTGCTTAGGCTTGTTGACCGAACAAGCTGTCATACCAATTGAAAGTAAACTTATTGATACTGCTACTGGTGCTATTGTGACTATTCTTTTTAACACGTTATATCCCCTGTTTTGTTAATTACTTTAACCCTAACACAGCTATGCTGAGCATTAGCTGAACCGCGCATTATTAACTAAAAGTTGTTTTAAAACAAGGCTTACTGCAACAAAGCCAAAGCTACTTGTCACCATTACAGAAGAACCTAGCCCGCCCGCACAATTTAAACCTGTATTATCAGCAAGTTGCGATGAACGCTTTAAATGCTCAGTAGAATACACACAAGGTATGGCAAAACGGCGTTTTACATTACTGCTAAACCCATAGTTTTGGCGTAACAGCTTACGCGTCTTTGACAGCAAGGGGTCGTGTTCGGTTCGACTTAGATCTGATATTTTTATCAAGCCAGGGTCAACTTGCCCACCTGCACCACCCAGAGTAATAATTTTAATTTTTTGACGTTTACACCAGGCGATCAGGGCTGCCTTGATGCGTGAATTATCAATACAATCAATCACAAAATCAGTTTGATTATCAATCATCTCGGCAATATTCTCTTCACTGAGATAATCATCAATTAATTTAACTTCACATAAAGGATTAATCTCAGCTACACGCTCAGCCATCACATCAATTTTATTTTTACCAATTGTGCTAGTTAACGCAGGCAGTTGGCGGTTAATATTAGATTCTGAAACTACATCCATATCAATGAGGGTTAGCTTGCCTATGCCATTTCTTGCCAATGCTTCAACAGCCCACGAGCCGACACCACCAACGCCAATCACGATGATATTTGCCTGCTTAAAACACTCAAGTGCTGCTTCACCGTATAACTTTTCTACCCCGGCAAAACGATGTTTGAAATTGATTACTTCATTTCCTGCTTTTTGCAAAACAAATTATCCTTTTTTTTATGTATTTACTACCCTGACCCAAGTATACTATGATACCCACTTAGCTGATAAAAGGGGAACAAATGGTTACTTCAAAGTTACTAAGCAAGAGTAATACTATAAATCATAATGCTTTAAAACATCTAATTGAAGCTCAATCAGTTACATCTGCAACTGCAACAGCCCAGGGCGATATTTGGATATTAACGGTTGTGGCAGGTGATGCAGCAAAAACAGTGATGGCAAAAAATAGTGGCAAGGCACGTATCTGGCGTAAATTAGAAACACTGACAAAATACCTTAAAGGTTTGGGTCTGGATCATTTTATTATTGATGCGAGTGACTTTGACCCCTCACAAAAAAGTTTACAGCGCCCAGATAGTGCGGCTATTTTGAAACGTACCCACCAGGCACATAAAATAAAAAATAGTAAAAATACTAAAGATCATGCCGTGAAAGAAGAGACACAAACAGCTAATCGACTTATTGTTAGCAAAAAGCCTTTACCAGATGAAGTGAAAGTACGCTGGGAGGAGCGCAGAGCAAAGATTTTAAAAGAGGAAAACCCTCGCGCCAAATAGGGTTAGGTCTAAGTTTTATA
>JALVRY010000142.1 GCA_027024625.1 Thiotrichaceae bacterium | reverse complement strand
GCCTATCAGCGCAGCAACGGGGTGTTGATCATCAACATTTAACTCCTCAATGGCCTCGATTAAATCATTACACTCTTGAGTGGTTTTATCCTTTTTCAGAATCAGGCTGCGTAAATTAATTCCGGCATTATTGTTTTCCCACACTAAGTCATCAGCAGGGTATATCTCAGACATACCAGGCACGAGTACTCGACAAGCATAAACACCAAGCTCGTGATAATCCATGGTGTAAATATCGTTACCTTCCTCATGGATGAGGTTACAAAGCCAATGGTATTCTTCCTCGGTTGATTCAATACTGTGGGCATCACTCCAATCATTGAATTCATAATCAGGTTGTTTACGTAAAAACTCCCAACTGATGATTCCACTCGAATCTATAAAGTGGGTCTCAAGGTTTTGAGGGCTTGCTATTTCATCTTGGTCAAAGCCAGCTTCAGCAAAGCCGCCAAGCGCATCAAGTCCGCGACCTTGCAATAGTTCTGTTAGGGCACGTTCTAAAGCAACTTCAAACTTTGGGTGCGCCCCAAAACTAGCATAAACGCCCTGATTTCCTGGGTGAAGCAGTGTCACTACCATAACCGGGTATTTTCCACCCAAGGATGCATCTTGAACCAATAAAGGGAAGCCAGCGTCTTCGAGTTCCTTTATTCCAGCAAGTATATTTGGGTAACGCTGTAATACTTTATCAGGAACGGATGGCAAACAGATGCCTTCGGCAATTATTTTAAACTTGATGTAGCGCTCGAAAATTTCTGACAACGCTTGAACACGAGCTTCATAGCGCGTGTTACCGGCAGACATGCCATTGCTAACATAGAGGTTACCAATGATATTAACAGGAAAATAAACCGTTTTTGAGGTGCGTTCACATTCATAAGGGAGCGCACATATTCCGCGCTCAGTATTGGATGAATTAGCATCAATTAATGTGCTAGGAACAAGATCGCCATCAGGATTATAAAAATCTTGAAGCTCTTCGTTTAATAAGCCCTTTGGCCAAGCACCATTATTGGATAATTTAAACCATTTTTCAGAAGGGTAATGAACGAATTCTTCATTTGCGATCTCATTACCCAAATAAAAATCAGCCCAAAAATAATGGGTAGAAAGGCGTTCAAAAAATTCGCCCAAGGCACTTGCTAAAGCTGCTTTTTTTGATGCACCTTTACCATTGGTAAAGAAAAGAGGGCAATCTCGATCCCGTATATGAACTGACCAAACATTTGCAACAGGATTAAGCCAAGATTGTTCTATGATATTAAAGTTAATTGCTTGCAATTTTTGCTGCATGGAACTAATCGAGTCTTCTAGTGCGGCATCTTTGCCCAATATATGTGTTTCTGTTGGCATGTTCTCTTTACGCTATAGTATAATGTGTATTACAAACCCCCACTGATCGTATTACCATCAGTAAGCTTTATATTTATCAGAACTTTTTCCGAAGATATGCATCTGACACCCTAGGATAGCAGTATTTATAAACATGAGTCATTTAATCAACAAGAGTGAGACAAAAAAAAGACAGAGTAAATTGTCTACGCAGTTTCTTGCCTTGTGTTCGGTGATTTTACTCATTTCTGTCAGTACCATTGCTTTATATGCCTACCAACAAAAAAGTAAGATCCCAGAATTATCAGTAATAAATGCTCAAGCTGATATTCTTAAGCAACAGATTCTTCAGCAAAGTGATGTTGTTGATACCAACTGGCTTCATACTTTAAACCCATTAGTTAAAAAAGTTCGTGGTAGATTGCTTTGGAGTAGTAGTAAGCAACAAGGCCTTATGGAATTTGATAATTTACCTACCCTTTCAAAAGGGCAACGATTCGTATTGCTAATTTATGATTTAAACACTGAAACCACAAATCCGATTAAAGCGGTGTTTGAACACAAGCAGAAGACAAAGAAAAAAAAGCTTTTAATTCCTTT
>JALVRY010000141.1 GCA_027024625.1 Thiotrichaceae bacterium | reverse complement strand
ATTTGGGAATATGCAAAGCTGAATAAGCTTACAATTGTCACAAAAGATGCAGATTTTTCGGATATGATAATGCTCAATGATCCACCACCAAGAGTGATTCATATCAAACTTGGAAATATGAAAATAAAAGAGTTTTACCAAAAAATATCAGCTATTTGGGCTGATGTTTGCTCAATGAGTAAAGAATATAAACTGGTTAGGGTTTATTCTAAACATATTGAAGGGATTGATTGAATTAGTAAAAACATATCCTCTCCATACTGTATATTTCCCGAGTAAATAAGAGAGAGCGGGATTTTACTCCCGCAAGAATCGAATAAAAGATAAGCTTTTATCTCACCAAAGGCTCCTCAACTTGCTGGCGGGCTTCTTTGCCAAGTAGTTTTTCAATTAAGATTAGGCTGAAATCCATTGCTGTTCCCGGTCCTCGGGAGGTGATGATATTGCCATCGACTTCAACGGCAGTTTCGCTGAGTTTTACTTTTGAGGTGTCAATTTGGGAAAGTGAGTTAGGGTAGGCGGTTAGTTGTTTGCCGTCTAATACGCCATTATTAACTAGCACTTTGGGGGCTGCACAAATGGCGGCAATGGCTTTGTTTTCGTCATTGTGGCGAGTGATAAGCTCGTGAATTCGTGGGTCAGCGTTGAGGTTATCTGCTCCCGGTAAGCCGCCCGGGAGGACGATTAAGTCAAATGATTGTTCCATGACTTTATCTAAAGTGGTATCTGCAATAATAACGGTTTGACGAGCACAGTGGACGGGTTTGTCAGTTAAACTGGCGGTAATGACTTCGATATTGGCTCGACGTAGTAAATCAATAATGGTTACGGCTTCTAGTTCTTCACAGCCTTGAGCTAATGGGACAAGTACGCGAGGTGTGTTTGCCATGACTTTCTCCTAAATGATATTGAGATAATTTGTTTTTGTAGAATAGCCTAAATATACTGTAAGTATTGATTTGAACAAAGATATTAGGAATAAAACTATGATGCTACTGAGTGAATATTTGCTAAAAAATGGTGATAATATTACCTCATTTGAGGCGTTGAAAGCGGGTATCCAGAAGGAGGCGGTTGAAACAGGGCAGATCTATTTTCAGGTTGATATTGAGCCGCCTGCTTATGATGATCGCCCATCAGATTGGTATGATCAGTTAGAATTAGCCTTTGAATCTGCGAGGTAGTTTATGTTTTGGGAAGAAGAGGAAGATAAGACATTACCCTATCAAGCCCCTGATGATGTGATTGATTTAAGCTTTTCAATGCAATGCAAAGAACTGCCGATTGATCATGCTTGGGCGTTGTCGCAGGCGATTGTTAAAGAACTGCCTTGGATGGAAACGGAGAAGTTTGCAGGCGTACATCAAATTCATGTGGCTGAATCGGGTAATGGTTGGGAGCGACCTGAAAACTCTGAGGAAGAAACCTTAAAGCCTTCGCATCGTACAAAATTGGTATTGCGTATTCCTAAAACTCGCATTAAAGATGCAGAAACCTTGGTGGGTCAAACGATTAGCATCGCAGGTTACCCATTAACCATTAAAAAACCACGCAAAAAAACCTTGGTTAATTCTTCCGTTATTTTTGCTCGTTATGTCTTGTCAAGTGATGATGAAGATGAGAATAGCTTTTTAATGAGAATGGCGGATGAGATTAAGTCGATTACCGGTGAAAAAGTTAAAAAAATGATGTGTGGTAAGACGTATAAAATAAAAACACCGGATGGTGACTTATTAACACGTCATTTAATGATTGCTGAACAGAGTAATGATTCATCGATACAGCTACAGCAATATGGTTTAGGAGAGGGAAGGATACTTGGTTGTGGAATTTTTTTACCACATAAAGGAATTCGTTCACTTAAACCAATGGAATAACTATTATTGATGAAATTGTTATTTAATTTATGGATTTATGTTTCAGCGTTACTACGCTT
>JALVRY010000140.1:11252-17440 GCA_027024625.1 Thiotrichaceae bacterium | reverse complement strand
GATTGCAAGGCTGTGGGTATTCTAATTTACTCACACATTCTGCGGTATCATTTGGATCAAAGAATAAATCACCCTGAATGGCTGCTAAACCAGCGGCGGCATCTCCCAAGTTTCCGGTTACATAGATTTTGTCACCATGATTTGCTCCACTACGAAGGAGAGCTTTATTTTTTTCTACAAAGCCCATTACTTGAATCGTAATACTCAATGATCCGCGACTGGTATCGCCACCAATAAGAAAAATATCATGTCGATCAGCCAAGCTTTTTAATCCCTCTGAAAACTCACTAAGCCACTCATCATCGGCCTCAGGCAATGTCAGTGATAAGGTAAACCATGCAGGATCAGCTCCCATTGCTGCAAGATCGCTTAGGTTGACGGCTAGTGCCTTGTGGGCAATAGCGTGAGCGTCAGTTTCTTCTGGGAAATGCACACCAGCGACAAGTGTATCGACAGAAACAACCAATTGTTTATTGATTGGTGTATTTAGTAAAGCGGCATCATCCCCCACTCCAAGTGCAATGGATTTTGGTGGTTTATTCCAAGTGAAATATTTTTCAATGAGTGAGAATTCATCTGGCATAGTTTCTGTTTCTGCCTTTATTTTTGTTTGTTGTTAGCTTGAGTTTCTACCGTTCGTAACTGAGCAATGAGCTTTGTAAGAACGCCATTCACAAATTTATGCCCTTGTTCGGCTCCAAATTTTTTGGTGATATTTACCGCTTCACTAACTGCGACTTTAAAAGGGGTTTCCATGTGATTTAATAGTTCACAAGTTGACATGCGTAAAGCGGCTTGTTCAATCATATCGACTTGATCAAGCGTGCGATTGTCAATATAAGGCTTAATTAATGTATCAATTTTTTCTGAATTATTGATAGCACAATTAACGAGACTGTGTAGAAATGCAGTATCCGCTTTTTGAAAATCAGAAGAGTAGTTATCGTCATACTGTAATTGTATGTAAATGTCTTCAAATTTATTGCCTGTCATTTGCCATTGGTAAATAGCAAATAATGCCAGTTTACGGGCAACGCGTCGTTCAGCGATACGCTTTTGTGCATCGGTAATTTTTTTTCTAGCCATATTGTGTATTCCTTTAAGAAGTTCTAATTAAGTCGGATCGAATTTTCTGAGCGGATTTTAACCTCAGGAGAACGAGTCATGACTTGATCAGCTTCTTTAATGTACGCTGCTTTGCAATGAAAGCAGATATGATCAAACCACAGAAGAGAGCATTTTCGCATCTCTTTGTGGTTCACTATGCTTCAAATTTGAATCAACCTTAACTACTGAATTGGTTCAAAACTGAAACCATTTCAATGGCGCCTAATGCTGCTTCAGCACCTTTATTGCCAGCTTTTGTGCCTGCACGCTCGATAGTCTGTTCGATATTCTCTGTCGTTAAAATACCATTGATAACAGGGATGTGATGCTGCATTCCCACTGATGCTAAGCCTTTTGCTGACTCACCTGCTACATAGTCAAAGTGTGGTGTACTACCGCGAATAACAGCACCCAAGCCGATGATTGCATCATATTTGCCTGTTTTAGCCATCGCTTGTGCTATTAATGGAAGCTCGTATGCCCCAGGAACACGGACGATTTCGATATTGGCCTCATCAACGCCATGGCGAAGTAGAGCATCAACAGCGCCGCGTGTTAAACCTTCAACAATAAATTCATTGAAGCGTGCAACGCAAATGCCGTATTTTGCATTTGCTGAGGTAAAATCACCTTCAATTGTTTTGATGTTATTCATGTTTGTTAGTCCTGTACATAATCAATAATTTCTAAACCGAAGCCGCCAATTGCATGGAACTTCACTGGAGCACTCATTACCCGCATCTTTGAGACACCAATATCTTTAAGTATTTGAGCACCTATACCGAAAGTGCGTAAATCTGTTTGTTGGCGTTCTTTTTTTGGCTTGTTTGATTCGATAGCTTTAAGGCGATTCAACAAGTCTTCTGTATTGGTAATATTTCGCAAAATGACAATAACGCCTGTGCCTTCATCACTAATGCGCTTCATAACAGAGCGTAGTGGCCAACCGCAGGCCTTTTCATTTAGTGATAACATATCGCATAATTCATTTTCAACATGAACGCGTACCATAATAGGCTTGTCTGCTGAAACCTCACCTTTGATCAGAGCTAAATGTGTGCCATGTTTAGCAGGCTCTTGGAAAGCTACTAGCTTAAAATCACCAAATTCCGTATCGACATTGATTTCTTGAATACGCTCAACGGTTTTTTCATTAGCAATTCGGTAGCTAATTAAATCTTCAATTGTTCCAATTTTAAGGTTGTGTTGTTTTGCAATTTTAAAGAGGTCGTCTCGACGTGCCATCGTACCATCTTCATTAAGTATCTCGACGATAGTGGCGGATGGCTCAAAGCCTGCTAGTTTTGCCAAGTCACAACCCGCTTCTGTATGACCTGCACGGGTTAAAACACCGCCTAGTTGAGCTTTTAATGGGAAGACATGACCCGGCTGGACAATATCTGTGCCACAAGCATTGTCTGCTACAGCCGTTTGGATTGTAACGGCTCTGTCTTGAGCTGAAATACCTGTTGTTACGCCCTCTGCAGCCTCAATAGAGACAGTAAAGTTTGTACCATGAATGTCATTATTTGTACCATCAACCATCAAGCCAAGATCAAGCTGTTTACAGCGATCCGCCGTCATGGTCATGCAAATCAAACCACGCCCATGTGTTGCCATAAAGTTAATATCTTCTGGCTTGACCTGTGAGGATGCCATAAGAAAATCGCCTTCATTTTCGCGATCTTCATCATCGACGACGATAACCATTTTTCCTTGAGCCATATCGGCGATTAGTTCTTCAGTGGTGTTAAACTTCATACTTTTTATAAACTCTATTTGATAAACCCATTTTCTGCGAGAAATGCCTCTGTGATACCTGATGATGTTGAGGCTGCTGCGGCTTCACCTTGCAATAAACGCTCTAAATATCGTGCAATCACATCCACTTCAAGATTTACCTTTGTTCCAAGATGATAGTGCTTAATAACAGTTTCTTGGATTGTGTGTGGCACGATGTTGATTTTAAACTTTGCCCCATCAACTTCATTGACAGTTAAACTTGTACCGTCGATACAAATAGAGCCTTTAGCAGAGATGTACTTAGCTAAGTCATCGGGGGCTTTTAGCCAATAACGTGTTGAACGTCCCTCATCATACTGCTCGATAACTTCACCTAGCCCGTCTACGTGTCCGCTTACTAAGTGACCACCTAAGCGAGTTTGCAAGGTTAGAGCCTTCTCTAAATTGACTTCTGATCCCGCTGATAACTGCGCCAATGAGGTTAATTTTAAAGATTCTCGAGAAACATCTGCTAAAAATCCAGAATCTACTATGCTTATTGCCGTTAAACAAACTCCGTTGACTGCAATACTGTCACCCACTTTAACGTCCGACATATCGAGCTTACCAGTGTCGATAAGTAATCGAATGTCGTCACCTTTGGGTTGAATATCACCGATTATACCGGTGGCTTCTATAATACCTGTGAACATTAGGGCGTACCGTCAAGCGAAAGTGAGGGCAGACAGTCTACCGTTAACTGAACGTATTGTGAAATAACCATTAAGGGGAGTTTAAAAATATAGATGAAAAAATAAGAGCTTTCTTAAGCAAAAGATCGCAATAAAAATTAACAATCTGTCTATTTATTGCACATCTTATTAAGCTAAGAGATACCTCTTATCAACCATAATTGCACATCGATCAATACTCATTAGAATGTGCTGAACTAAAAATAGACAGTGTTGACAAAAAGTGATGTCTATGAGTACAAATATCATATATAATCCGCAACGATTTTTTATGGGCTAATCATAGATAACAAATATTTTATTAATTTATCAAATAGTTAAATCAGTTCTGTGCTTTTTAGCTAAGTGAGAATTTATTTAACGGAGGAAAAATATGGCAACAGTTACAGCAATGACACGGAAGTCTGCTTTGCCAGTTGACGGCATCGATCCTTATATCGAGAAAGACGATGAGGAGTACATGAATGACAACCAGAGAGAACATTTTCGTAAGATTTTAACTGCATGGAAGCAGACTTTGCTCGAAGGTGTGAATAAAACCGTCGATCATATGAAGGAAGATGCGGCGCATTTTGCCGACCCTGCGGATCGTGCAACGCAAGAAGAAGAGTTTGCACTTGAGCTTCGTAATCGTGATCGTGAGCGTAAGCTCGTGCGTAAAATTGAAAAAACATTGGCGTTCTTAGAAACCGAAGATTTTGGCTATTGTGAAGCTTGTGGCATTGAGATCGGTTTGCAACGCTTAGAAGTTCGTCCAACGGCTGAACTTTGCATTGATTGTAAGACCACGCAAGAAATTAAAGAAAGGCAACTTGCATAATACATTATCTGAATATCGGGGGCGTTTCGCCCCATCTCCCAGCGGCTCTTTGCATTTTGGGTCGCTAATTGCAGCAACAGCCAGTTACCTTGATGCAAAAGCAAATCAGGGTAAATGGTTGCTTCGTATCGAAGACCTTGATCAGCCGCGTGTCCAAGCAGGTGCTATTCGCTCCATTATCCGATTATTAGAAGCCTATGGTTTTGAATGGGATGAGGAAATTCTGTACCAAAGCCAACGCTTTTCCGCTTACGAATCTGCTATAAATGAGCTGAGCTTATCCAAACACATTTATCCTTGTTGCTGTACTCGCAAACAAATTAAGCAAACAGCAACAATGGGACCATATGGTTTGATCTATGCAGGTACTTGCCGTAGAGGAATGCCTATATCAGCAGGCTCGCAACAATCTACTCGTTTGATAACCCATAATGATGCAATAAGCTTTGAGGATCGTTTGCAAGGTGAATATGTGCAACATTTATCATCAGAAATTGGTGATTTTGTATTAAAACGCAGTGATGGTATATATGCTTATCAACTAGCGGTTGTGGTAGATGATGATTATCAAAAGATTAGCGATATTGTTCGTGGTAATGATTTGCTTGATAATACTGCTCGACAAATTTATCTTCAGCAATTATTGGGCTATAAACAGCCTCGGTATCTACACTTTCCTATTGCATTAGACGAAAATGGAAACAAATTAAGTAAAACCAATCATGCCCCTGAAGCTGAAATAAAAGATGGGCTAAAAAATATTCACAAATCCCTACAATTCCTAGGACAAATGCCACCCAAGATGACAGATTTTGCACATATTACTGATTTATGGAATTGGGCAATTGACCATTGGGATTACAATAAAATAATGAGATAAATCTAATGACTGCACCAACCGCCACATTGCTATTAAGTACACATTGCCCACACTGCCCTTCTGTTTTGCAATCATTAAGTGATTTACTGAAGAAAGGAGACTTAAGTCAACTTCATGTGGTTAATATTGAAGCAGATCCCGATGTTGCTCAGCAGCTGGGTGTGCGTAGCGTACCTTGGATTAAAATTGCTGATTATGTCCTTACAGGTTTGCAACCAATGGATGCATTAAAGCAGCGTATTGAATGGGCAAACAAGCAGGATAATCTGTTGGGTGAGTTTGATCACATGCTTTCTCATGGGGATGCTCAAAAAGTAATTGATAGTATTAATGCTGATAATCAGCACTTTGATGTCATTATGAAACTACTTGAAGATCCCGCTACGATACTAAGTACACGTATTGGTATCGGTGTAATTATGGAAGAGTTTGAAGGAACTCAGATATTAAAGTCTTACTTGAATAAATTAATAGAACTACTTGATTCTAAAGATAATAGAGTGCGAGCAGATGCAGCTCATTATTTGTCACTTACACATTCTAGTGAGGCGATACCTCATTTGGAGAGTCATAAAAATACTGAAGATCAAGAGCTTAGAGAAGTTATTGAAGATAGTTTAGAGGTGCTTCTTAGTTAGCTGTTTGGCAAATACACATCATAACGTGTAGATTTGCCCGTTATTACAAAATTAGGCTGACCTGAGTCTAATGTCTTGGCTAGGCGGGGGCGTTTAACTACAATTCTTTTTTTAGCTTGTGATTTAGCCAATTGCAACAGTTTCGCACTATCCAAATCCTTGCCGGCTATGTCATGGAAAAATAGCATCTCTTTTTTGACCTGAGCTTTTTTTTGTCTCTCTGGAAACATAGGGTCAAGATAAATCACATCAGGTTTAGTTTTTAGTGC
>JALVRY010000140.1:6425-11242 GCA_027024625.1 Thiotrichaceae bacterium | reverse complement strand
AGCATCAGAGAGCAGGGCGTGGATAATAGGAGAACGCTCCAATAGTGTGACTTGACACCCCAATGTTGCCAAGACGAAAGCATCACGTCCCAAGCCTGCGGTGACATCGAGTACCGTAGGGTTCTTGATTTTGTGTAAACCGATAGCTTTCGCAATGTGCTGACCTTTTCCTCCTCCCTGTAAACGACGATGCTTTGCTTTCCCGCTTAGAAAATCTGCATAAACAGCTCCAGCTTTTTTATCTTTCAGTGAACGTATCTCTAGTCGCTCTTTGTTTTTGTATAAGAGATATTCGCTTGGATTATCAGGATTTAATAGGGGAATTTGGCAAGTGTTGGCTAGCTTTTCTAACTTTTTTTTAGGAATGTCATGATCCCCTGCTACGGCAATGATCGACATATCAATAATGGGGTGGGGGAACTTCATCTGCTTCCGATGCTATTGTCGAAAGTGATATATCTTTCAATTTAATTTCCATTTGCTCCATTTTATTGAGCAATAAACGAGCTTCATTTTGTTGGGTGTGCAGCTCATTACTGAGCCGTTCAATGACTTCTTCATGATGCATGATCATGATTTCTAATTCTTGTATGCGATCTTCCATAGCAAAGCCGTATCTTTTTAGGGAAATTCTCAAAGCGTTACGTTATCATAGCCTCCTTTTATAAATACAGAACCTTTTGGAGAAAGAACCAATGTTTTCTAAAGATCAGACCATTGCAGGCTATGATGATGAGTTATGGAGTGCAATGCAGAATGAAGTTGTGCGTCAAGAAGAGCATATCGAGCTAATTGCATCCGAAAACTATGCAAGCCCTCGTGTTATGGAAGCCCAAGGTTCTGTTTTAACCAATAAATATGCTGAAGGCTATCCTTCAAAACGCTACTACGGTGGTTGTGAAAATGTTGATATTGCCGAGCAATTAGCCATTGATCGTGTAAAAGAAATCTTTGGAGCCGATTATGCTAATGTGCAGCCACATTCTGGTTCACAGGCTAATGCTGCGGTTTATCAAGCTTTGTGTGTACCAGGTGATACTGTATTAGGTATGAGTTTGGCTGATGGTGGTCATTTAACACACGGCTCGCATGTTAGTTTTTCTGGTAAGATTTATAATGCAGTTCAATATGGTTTGAATGCTGAAACAGGTGAAATTGATTACGATCAGGTTGAAGCCTTGGCTAATGAACACAAGCCAAAAATGATTGTTGCAGGTTTCTCTGCTTATTCTCGAGTCGTTGATTGGCAACGTTTTCGTGATATTGCAGATGCAGTTGGTGCTTATTTGATGGTTGATATGGCTCATGTTGCCGGCTTAATTGCGGCGGGTGAATATCCTAACCCTGTTGCGATTGCTGATGTTACAACGTCAACAACGCATAAGACTTTACGTGGTCCTCGCGGTGGTATCATCCTTGCAAAGTCTAACCCTGAAATTGAAAAGAAATTACAGTCAGTTGTTTTTCCTGGTACACAGGGTGGTCCATTGATGCATGTTATTGCTGCAAAAGCTGTTGCTTTTAAAGAGGCATTAGAGGATGACTATAAAACCTACCAGCAGCAAGTTGTAAAAAATGCCAAAGCAATGGCAAATACTTTGATTGAGCGTGGTTATAATATAGTTTCTGGTGGTACAGACAATCATCTATTCCTCGTTGATCTTATTAATAAAGGTTTAACGGGTAAGGCTGCAGATGCCGCTTTAGGACGTGCGCATATCACTGTAAATATGAATGCTGTGCCAAATGATCCTCAGTCTCCATTTGTCACCAGTGGTATCCGAATTGGTACACCTGCTATCACAACTCGCGGTTTTATGGAGGCGGAAGCAACAGATTTAGCTAATTGGATTGCCGATATACTCGACGATATAGAGAATGATGCGACAATTGATGCGGTAAGAGCAAAAGTATCTGAAGTTTGTGCTCGTTTACCTGTGTATAGCTAAACAACTTTAAGTTGGAGAAGATAATGCTTGAATATTATCTTCTCTAAATCTTTGCAGGAGGTTTTTCTTTGCGCTGTCCTTTTTGTTCCGATGTAAATACGCGTGTTATTGACTCTCGCTTAGCGGCAGATGGTGATCAAGTAAGGCGTCGTCGTAAGTGTGCAGGCTGTGGTGAGCGTTTTACCTCTTATGAGGCGGCAGAGCTAACGATGCCACCTGTGGTGAAATCTGATGATGCACGTGAAGCATTTAATGAGACAAAATTACGCGGTGGAATGCAACGAGCTTTAGAGAAACGTCCTGTTGCAACAGAAGAAGTTGAGTCTGCGATTATTCGTATCAAAAAGACTGTGCTGAGTCGCGGGGATCGTGAAATCTCATCCAGCTTATTGGGTGACATCGTGATGGATGAACTACGCAAGTTAGATGATGTGGCATATATTCGCTTTGCCTCTGTTTATCTAAGTTTCAATGATTTAAGTGAGTTTCGTGAGGTTATTGATCGTTTGGAAAAAGAACCTTCATAGGGATTCTTGGTGCAAAAGACTGCATAGAAAATATCGCAGTTGTTAGATCTTTTGTGCAAATATTTCCCCATAAATAATTAGATAGAATTTGTATTGAGTCATTCGGCATTCAATTAATCTAAGTGATAATGCAAAGATATATAAGTAGGAGTGCACACACATTTAACAATTTACTGGTCTATTTTCCGCTATTCAAGCCATTCTCTCAGTCGCGTAGCACGGCTATGCTTCTTCAATAATGAATTGAATATCAAAAAATATCCTTCTCAAATTTTGTTAAATTAATTATACAATCCTACTTATTGATTGAATTATTACTCTACCTCTAACATACTAATAATAATGATAAAACAAGGTTTGAACATTGGTCTTGGGCAATCGCTCACGATGACTCCACAGTTGCAGCAGGCTATTCGCTTGTTGCAACTTTCCACTGCTGAATTGGAGCAAGAAATCCAAGATACCCTAGACTCAAATCCTTTGCTTGAGGTTAAATCAGATCAGCCTGAATCTGGAGCAGTAGAAAAGAGCGATACAAAAGATGTTGAAGTTTCAAGCGAGAATAGCGAAACAGATATTCCAAGTGAAATGGATATTGATGCAAACTGGGATGATATTTACTCTGATTACTCCACTCATTCCTCAAAAGAGGATATATCTACCACAACAGTTCTAGAAAAAACCTACACTAGCTCAGATACTTTACAATCTCATTTGCGTTGGCAAATATCCCTTAGTCAGCTATCAGATAGCGATAAAGTTATTGCTGAAGCGATTATTGATGCTATTGATGAGCGTGGTTATCTCACAACACCTACATCATCCTTATATGCATTACTAAAAGATCAGTTACTGCTGGAAAGTATTGAAGAGATTGAATCAATTTTAGCTTATATACATCATCTTGATCCAACAGGGGCTGGAGCTAGAACCCTTGGAGAATGCTTGGCGATACAGTTGCAAGTTAACTATCCTGCGAACCCTTTGGCAGTAAAAGCCTCTAAATTAATCAAAGAAAAGCCTGAATTACTTGAGGTTAAGCAACATTCAGAATTAAAAAAACAGTTGAAATTAAGTCCGCTTAAATTTAAAGAGCTGATAGAACTACTTCGAACACTCAACCCACACCCAGGTTCAAGCTTTGAAAGTGATGAGACTGAATATATAAAGCCAGATGTATATGTAAAAAAAAGTAAAGGTGATTGGCAAGTATTTCTTAATCCTAATGGTTCGCCCAATCTGCAAATCAATGATTTTTATGCAGATTTACTAATGTCTAAAGGAAAGTCAACGGATATAAAATACTTAAAAAGTAATCTACAACAAGCAAATTGGTTTATTAAAAGTATACAAAGTCGAAACCATACTATACTCAGGGTAACGGAGCTGATTGTTGAGCATCAAAAAGCATTTTTGCAGTATGGCAATCAAGCAATGAGACCTATGATCTTACGCGATATAGCTGAACGGTTGGGCATGCATGAATCGTCTATTTCAAGAGCAACAACAAGAAAATATCTTCACACACCTCGCGGTATCTTCGAACTTAAATATTTCTTTTCTAGCCAAGTTGCGACGGAGTCGGGCGGTGGCTGTTCATCTAAAGCAATTCAATCAATGATAAAAAAACTTATTGATAATGAGGACTTGAAAAAACCTCTTAGCGACAACAAACTAACTACATTGCTGAAAGAGCAGGGCGTTAAAGTTGCTAGACGCACCGTTGCAAAATATAGAGAGGCATTGAATATACCCGCATCGCATGAAAGGAAAGCAATGGTATAGATCAATAAAACAGTATTTTGAATTATGAAAGCTTATCATTGTAGGTGAGCCTTTCTATAATTCATATTAAGCAGAGGAAGGTGTAAAACTTTCTTCACTCACGGGTTATTACGGTGTATAAAGACTATACAAGAACATAAATTATAGACTAAATTTCTGCTCCCTTTGACCAAACGCTTATTTTGTAAAAGTGGGTAGTTACGAAAGCCGAAATAATCCATCTTCAACAACGAGGAAAAAGGAGTTTGCATATGCAACTTGAAGTAACTGGTCGTCACATTGAAGTCACAAAATCTCTAAATTCATACGTTCACGAAAAAATAACGCGACTTAAGCGGCATTTCGACCAAGTTTTAAATGTTCATGTCATACTAGAAGTACAAAAAGCAACACATAAAGCAGAGGCATCTATACATGTGAGTGGTAACCATATTTTTGCTGATGCGAATGCAGAAGATATGTATGTTGCAATTGATGCATTAATTGATAAGCTTGACCGCCAAATTGTCAAGCACAAAGAGAAATTAAAAGATCATCATAGAAATGAAGGTTCACA
>JALVRY010000140.1:0-6415 GCA_027024625.1 Thiotrichaceae bacterium | reverse complement strand
CTCTACTTTCTCCCGATCGCATTTCTTGTAATCAAGAAATCGGCAGCAAGAAACGTGCTTTTGAAGCGCTGGCTGGTTTACTCGCCAGCACACAAAATCAAGTATCAAAGGATGAGGTTTTTAATGCTCTCATCAATCGGGAGAAATTAGGGTGTACCGCATTAGGAAGTGGTGTTGCCATCCCTCATGCCAGACTTCCCATCGCTCGTCCTAGAGCAGCAATTCTTTCATTAAAAGAGGGTATCGCTCTTGATGCTCCTGATAAAAAACCCGTTACTGTATTAATTGGAATTCTCATGCCAGAAGAATCTTCAGATGAAGACAGCCGAATGTTGTTTGAATTGACGGGAGTACTTTCTAAAAAAGGTTTTATTGATAACCTTTGTCGTTATCAAGAACCAACAGTTGTTATTGATTATTTTAACTCCTTTTGTGATAACGACCCTATAGCTGCGTAAATACCCATTTTATAAACAATTTATTGATAATAATAATTAGATAGACTCTAATGACTCATTGCTTTCTGCACGGCTTATCAAAAGAATTATATGCATATTGTTATCGTTACAGGTATTTCTGGTTCAGGAAAAACACTTGCTCTAAATACGTTAGAAGATCAAAACTATTATTGCATCGATAATATACCACCAGAACTACTACCTGAACTTTTGAAAACTTCTATTATTGATCGACAGAAGAAAATTGCGATTGGTATTGATGTAAGAAGTGGAGAGGAAAGTATTAAAGGTATTCCTCAGCTGATAAAAAATATTAAATCAACATATACTAAAACAGATGTCGTTTACCTTTATGCTGATAGCGCTATTATTAAAAAACGCTATAATGAAACGCGTAGACGACACCCACTTTTTGATGATAAGCATTCGCTTGATATTGCAATTGATCGAGAAAGAAAACTACTTGAAGATATTTCAAGTATTGCTGATTTGCGTATAGATACCTCAAAAACTGATATTTACCAACTTAGTCATTTTTTAAAGCAGAGGCTTTGCAAAGATGATATTCAGGGGATCTCCTTGATGTTTCAATCATTCGGATTTAAGCACTCAGCCCCAAGTGATTCGGACTACATTTTTGATGTGCGATGTTTGCCCAACCCATATTGGGTAAATGAGCTTCGTATGTTTACAGGTTTAGATAATGAAATTAAGGATTGGCTGATGGAGCACGATAGCGTCCATCAAATGATTGATGATATTTCAAATTTTCTAAAGAACTGGATTCCTAGTTTTGAAACAAATCAAAAGGCCTATATGACGGTATCAGTAGGTTGTACAGGCGGGCGACATCGATCAGTTTATATTGCAGAACAATTAGCTGAGCTATTTAAAATAAAATATAAAAAAGATGTCATTGTTCATCATAGAGAATTAGTTCAAAACTGATCCCTCTCATCGATAAGTAAAGTGATCACTTTATTTAAACTAATAGACAAGTAATGGAACTGATTATTGTTGTTGTGCTCTAAGGAACGTACATGAAATAAATCGATATTCTAACTTGTTTTATTCTCCCATACTGAATGATCTCAAATCGTTGTGTGGAGTAACTATGCGCCTCTGAGATTATTCAGTTTGAAACAATAATCCTGCGTTATAGTTGTCGATTTATTCTATGCACGTTCCTAAGCTAATCTCCATCACTACAATTACTCTATAAAATTTTCTACATGAGACAATTACTAATAAAAATATCAATCATCTTTTCTCTTTTTGTGACTTCTTTTTCATCGACTTATGCGGCTGTTTGGCGGTTAGATAAGGATGAAAATGGGATTAAAATTTATACTCGTGCTGTGCAAGGTTCCCCAATTCGTGAGATTAAGGGTGAGGTTATGATTGATGCAAGTTTAGATAGCATCATGGCGGTATTTAATGACCTTGCTCATTATCCAAGTTGGAATCATCAATGTACTAAGGTTAAGTTACTTAAATCAGTGAATGTTAGTGAGCGGTATCATTATCAAAATATCAATATGCCTTTTCCTGTGGCAGATCGAGATTTATTGATTCATGCAAAGACGATACAGTCGGGTGACAAGGTGTATGTTCACTTAAATGCTGTGCCTAATTTTTGTAAGAATTCAATACTAAAGGCATGTGATGCGGTAAACCAATCGAAAAACATCATGGTTAATAAATTAAAAGGTGTATATGAGTTGACACCTAATAAGAAAGGTGGGGTTAAAGTTGTGTGGACACAACACACAGAACCCGCAGGGAAATTACCGAGTTGGTTAGTGAATAATTTATTGATTGATGTGCCGTTTAATACATTGTTAAAACTACGCAAACAGGCGACTTCTAAGCAATATAAAGATGTAAAGATGAAGCGAGATGCGAGTGGGAGAATTTTGGGGTTTTAAAAGAGACTGAAAATTAACCACAGGCGCATGCAGATGCAGATATAGGGGCTACTTTTTACACAATAGAAGTGAGTGCTTTTGAAATTTCTTGTTTAGCACACACTTCCGCATTGCCTATATTAAATATCAAATGGAAACTCTTTGTGTCGGTCTGAAATATTTTTAAGATGTTCACTCAGGTTACATTGTCTACGCATTAAGCGAGGTGCGCCGCTGGCCTGTGGAACGATGTTAAACGGAAAGGCGTGCTGACCGCTATCAAGTTCACCATTGCTGTGGATATGACCATCTCGAATGGCTCGTAGTGAGCGGTGGTGCAATTTGGTAAAGCGTCGAACAGCTCGGTGGTAGGCATTCACGGCGGGGGAGTCGCCTGCTTGTAGGTCGCCTTCTTCATCATCGGGATAATAGTCTGGGTCGGTTGCTAATTGAATTGCATTCCAGTTTTCATCCATGATTAATGTACCGCCTTTGGTGATGGCGACCATACCCATGACTGGCTCGCCATTTTCTCCTATATAGCAGCCATCAATCAGTATTTCATAGGTATAGTATAAACGGTGTTCGGTGATGGTTTGCGTACCATTACTACGCCCTTCGAAGCTGCCGTCAATTGTGCGAGTTGAAGTGCGTAGTTTGGGATACATGATTTGAGCACCCATTTCAATGGGAATACGTAGCTCATAGGCATAGTCGTACACAACTCGCATCAAATCGCTGGGGCGAGCTTCATCCATACCAGCAAATGCAGTGCCGATGTCAGTAGCATCTAGCATGATTTCTTCAACCCAGAGCATTCTACCCTCAAAAATATCACGAGCAATATCGCGGGGCATAGGATCATCTGGAAATAAGCGTGCATCGCTGTTGTAGAGTACTCTTGCTAAAGTAGGGAAGGTGACGCCTGTCGGTGGTACATCGTGTAGGCTGCGTAACATCATACCTTTGACACGGCGTGAGGCTGATTTAATGACTTCGAAGAACTTGTCATAGCACTTTTTGTGTTCTTCATTGTTGTAGTAATCATCAAAATCATTGGCATCTTCTGGCGCATTACTGAGAATTTCTTGTGTATCTGCTGGGATAAGTTCATAAACCAGCTCTGCAAATATTTCATAAATAGCAGATGTCCATACCGTTGATCTGTCATGTACCTCCTCTGGAGCTTCATCATAGCTATAACCAAGCAAAGCAGACCTTAAAAATGGAAAGTTGATCCCGTGCATGCCGAGTCCAAATTCTTCTGCCATGCTAGTGAGTATGGTTGGTTGCATCACATCGCCACGAGAATCGCGGAAGACACGTTCAATCACAGGGCGATGTTCTAAGGCACAAAATAGTGATAGTAAATCACCAATGGATTCATGTAGTGCGCCTGTATCAATTTCTTCTGAGCTGTTAAAGAATGGTCGAAATGAGTCTAAAATAGCGTGGCCTAACTCATGTGAAATAATGTCATGTGATAAACATGTCCAAATGGGTGTTCGGCGAAAGTCCGAGTGAAACGAACCAAAATTTAATGAGGGGGCTTGTGGGTTATAGTAGGCGTTGGCTTGGTTTCGTATTGCATGCGGACGCAATACCAAAGGCCCACCATGTTTCCACTTCATTTCCCGTCCGAGTAATGATTCAACAAAATCAAGGGTGTGTGTAGCGACAGCAAACACATTCACTTGATGGAACTGAGGGTTATCGATGTAATCCTTATTTTTATTCATCACCTCGTAGGATAAGTCCATCTCTTCCCAGTATTGCTCAGCAAAGAGTGGGTTGTCATGTTCATCAGAATCTCGTACAACAAATTTACTTGAAGCCATTCCAATAAGAAAATCTTTGTCCAGTGAGAATTGGTAGTTTTGATGCAAGTCTTCGATTGAGGGATCTTGGAGTAGCATCCCCATAGGCACAGTATTGTCCATTATTTTTTTCCTCCATAAAGCAGATTGAGCTTGAGACCTTTGCTCGCTCCAGTACCGTAGAAACGATGAGATCTTCGTATAATTTTTATTCAATTAATAAAGGTATAGTAGGGTTTTCCGCTAAGGTCAATTTATTGTACTAGTCTTCTTAGGAGGCTGTCTGAGAATAGAACAAGCTACTGCAAATCTGCCTGATTGCACCTATTTTCCGTTCAAATTCGTCAAAGGGAACAACCATTCTCCTTATTTGAATAAAAAATAGGTGCTAATCAGTCAAATTTTCGCTACGCTTGCTATTCTCAGACAGCCTCCTAGACGATAAGTCCTTTAAAAATAATAAAATGATGGGTAATACAATGAAAATTTTATATGCTATTCGAACGATTAGTTTTGCTTTATTCTTTTCAAGTATACTATTTTCTAACAGTATATCGGCGGAGGACTATAAAATTGATACAGCAGGTATGCATGCTGCAATCCAATTTAAAATCAAACATTTAGGTTATAGCTGGTTAGTTGGAAGATTTGATAAGTTTGACGGTACGTTTAGCTATGATAAAGAAAACCCCAGTAACTCTAAAATTGAAATGACAGTGAAAACGGCAAGCATAAATTCAAACCATGCAGAACGGGATAAGCACTTACGAGGAAAAAACTTTTTAGAAGTGAATAAATTCCCAGAGGCAAAATTTGTTAGCAGCTCTTATACAAAGACAGGCAAATCTACGGCAATTTTAAAGGGTGAGTTAACGCTACACGGCGTGACTCATCCAATTAGTATGACAATTAAACAAATTGGTTCTGGTAGAGATCCGTGGGGAGGCTATCGTCGCGGTTTTGAAGGAACGCTGAAAATCACCTTGGCAGATTATGGTTTGACCTACGGCTTAGGCTATCAGTCTCGTGAGTTGTGGTTGAATATTTATCTGGAGGGATTAAGGCAGAAAAAATAAGGAGGTTTTTCGGGCAGTGAAACTATCGAGCAGAATATCCTAATGGATCAACTTAACACACGGTAAAACTTGCATAAGTTCCTGTTTGTTTCTAAATAGTAGAAGTCTAAAGGAAATAATAAAAAGGAATAATCATGGAAGCTCTCCCCTATTTACTTGCAGGTCCTATTGTAAGGCGTGTTGAAAAGAAAAGTGTTTGTGTTTGGCTGGCAAGCAGTGAAAAGCCTGATTTAAACTTAGAGTTGTTTTGTAATGGTGCAAAACTTGAGACTAGGATAGTCAAATCACCAAGTTTTCAAATGGGTAAAAATGCCTCGCTCTGGGTGACTTTATTACGTGTTAAATCCTTACGGGGAAAGAAAAATAATTTTCCAGTGGATCAGCTTATCCACTATAAGATTCAAAATAATGCAAGTAATCCACCAAGCTATTTAGACTTATCTGATGTTTGTTATGACGGTGAGCAACAGCCAAGTTTTATTATTCCTGATACACTGAATACCATTGCCTTTGGCTCATGCCGTAAGCCACACGGATTTTCTCAGAATGATCGTGATAAATTCCAAAAATCAGACTCATTAGCGCTACTTGGTCAACAAATCCAAACATATTTTCATGATGTGTCAAATCGACCTTCATTATTGTGTTTAAGCGGTGATCAAATATATGCGGATGATGTATTAGACCCTGTGATGGATTTACTCCAAGAACAGGTGGGACTTATTTTTCCTGAATCCATTGCATTGCCAGAAAAAGTTGACGGCGTTAATTCTGAACTCGGCTTTGGTTTGCTCCCTGAAGATAGGCAGCGTATAAAGAAAAAATCAGGTTTAAGCTCTAGCTCCAAAAATGGACATTTATTAAGCTTTAATGAATATGCAGCGATGTATCTTTATGTGTTTGGAAATCGCTGTAACCTCTCTCTTAATATTGACCTTGATTTAGAGGATGATTGTCCGCAAGTCTTGGATTTGGTGAATAAAGTCTCCCCTAATATTGCTAAAACGATTGGAAATCTCATTGGTTTTATCAAAGAAAGGGAAGAGGATTATAAAAAAGCAGAGAAAAGTTTACAGGGTTTTGCCGACTCTTTATCTGATGTAAGAAAAGTATTGGCTAATGTCTCAACCTATATGGTGTTTGATGATCATGATGTT
>JALVRY010000139.1 GCA_027024625.1 Thiotrichaceae bacterium | reverse complement strand
GTGTAAAGTGTCTTTTATTTGCAAAGAGGGCATAATTACTGTCTTATCATCATTTGGCATATTTATTTTCTGGTCTTTTTTGTTAAAAAAAATGCCTGCTAAAAGCAGGCATTTACTGACAAATTAAAGATAGCTAGAACAAATTATTTCTGTTCGTTTTTCTCTAAATTCCAACCCTTTTTAATTGCAGCGCCAGGGTTTCCAGCATCATCAATGGGTGTGTATTCCCACTCAATTTGTCCATAAGCAATACTAACCTGCTCTGCTGGTTTTGCACCATCAGCATCTGAATTACTACCTGCTGGAGTTACTGAACTGACAATAACGTCTTCTAATGTATAAGTCATATACACATGCTTATCTTCAGTTGCTAAACAAAAATCAATATCAACCTTAGGAATATGCTTACCATTAGCACAATGAAGATAGAGCTCAGGGGTTGCTGAATCAATAGTTTTTGTGAAAATAAAATCACCAAAATCAGCCTTTCCACCTGTACGACCACCCGTACCACTTGCTGCAGAAACGGGTTGCGTTACATTATGGGTAAAACTCTCAATTGCAATCCACTTTTCATGTTTTGCATCAGTACTCTCGCCATCGATTCCTTCAAATTTTAGGAACATGTCTCCAGCCATAATATTTCTCCTTTTTTATAATTAATGTGACTGTTTAGCCCTTTTACCTCAATGAGGCAAAGAATCGCACAATCACAAGTCTTGTATAAGTATAATTCTTATACGGTTAGAATAAATACTTCCCCCTGAATAAAGAGGAAATATTGCTTTAAAAATAACCAATAGACATTAAAATGTCTACTTATTTTCCTTCTCTTTCGCTTGGAAGGCGTGATACTAAGGAAAGTCCTATGGTCATGCCTTCAAGTTTATAGTGAGGTTTCAAATAAAAGCGTGCCTTGTAATAACCTGGTGTTTCCTCGTCTTCCTCAATATTTACTTCAGCAGCACTAAGGGGTCGCTCTGCTAGACCTCTTTCTGAAGCAGTATCTGGACTTGGTTCTACGTAGTTATTGATCCAGCGTTGAAGATCTGTTTGTAATTTATCTTTTGTTACTGATGAGCCCAGTTTATTTCTTACAATATGCTTTAAATAATGTGCAAATCGACTGGTTGCTAACATGTAGGATAAGTTAGTGGCAAGCTTGGCATTGCTGGTTGCTTCAGGGTCATCATATTGAACAGGTTTTCTTAATGAAGATGCCTTAAAGAATACTGCATAATCGGTACTTTTATAATGAACGAGTGAAGTAATACCTGCCGTTGCTAATTCATTTTCACGACGGTCAGTAATAGAAACCTCCGTCGGGCATTTTGCATCAATTCCACCATCACTGGTACTAAAGGTATGTACTGGTAAATCATCAACAATACCGCCTGACTCTAAACCAGCAATTTGACTTGCCCAGCCATAAAGTGAAAATGAGCGATGTATATTAGTTGCCATTGCATAAGAAGCATTTACCCATGAGTAACTGGAATGATCCGTTCCATCAACATCTTCTTCAAAGCCAAATTCATCCGTTGGATTAGTTTTCTCTCCATAGGGAAGTCGCCCAAGGAAGCGAGGCATTGTAAGTGAAACATATTGAGAATCAGGTGAATCTCTAAAGGAATGCCATGTAGCGTATTGAGGTGCATCAAATATTTGTGCAATATCTCGAGGATTACTAATTTCTTGCCAGCTTTCCATATTAACAATTTCAGGGCTAACCGCAGAAATAAAGGGTGCATGTGCTGATGCAGCTATATGCGACATTTCAGATAAAAAATTCACATCAGGTGGTGAATGATCAAAATAATAGTCACCAATCAAACAGCTATAAGGTGAACCGTTTGCAGTACCATATTCTGCTTCATAAACCGCTTTAAAAATAGGACTCTGATCCCACTTAGTTCCCTTATAGCGCATTAGGGTTTTATAC
>JALVRY010000138.1 GCA_027024625.1 Thiotrichaceae bacterium | reverse complement strand
CAAACCATAACCCTCTTCTGGCGGAACGATTGCGGTGAGTTTATCGCCCACTTTTTTACCATCTAAACGTGTTTCTAATCCAATCACAATGTTGTTTGCACTGTGCAAATACACAAAGGGGTGAGCCGCATCCGCTTGGTCTAATAAATCACCTTTATCATTTTTTAAGGTGTAGCTAAGTGTTGCAACTTTGTTCTGTGTAATTTGCATGATGGATTCCGTAATATGCTATATTGATCAGTCATATCATAATGAAATCATCACTAAGCTCAAGGAATACCGCGTGGCGACAAAAGAAAATAATAAACCTCTCATATTGGTCGATGGATCGTCTTATCTCTTTCGTGCCTTTCACGCTCTGCCTCCGTTAGTCAATACACATGGTGAACCCACAGGTGCAATGCATGGCGTACTCAATATGCTAGATCGCCTACGTGATATCTATGAGCCAGAGCACATGGCGGTTATTTTTGATGCGAAGGGCAAGACGTTTCGTAATGATATGTACCCAGAATACAAAGCCAACCGCCCCCCAATGCCTGATGATTTACGGCTGCAGATTGAGCCTTTGCTAGAGATTATCAAGGCACAAGGCTACCCCTTAATTGTCGAAGAAGGGGTGGAAGCCGATGATGTCATTGGCACATTATGTACGCACTACAAAGGCGATGTGATTGTCTCCACGGGTGATAAAGACATGGCTCAGCTTGTCAATGAGCGAGTCAGTTTAATCAACACCATGAGCAATGAGTTTCTTGATATTGAAGGGGTGAAAAATAAATTTGGTGTTCCACCTGAACGTATCAAAGATTATTTAGCCCTTATGGGAGATAAGGCGGACAATATTCCTGGTGTCAATAAGGTGGGGCCAAAAACGGCTGTTAAGTGGCTAGCCGAGTACGACACATTGCAAAATGTCATGGATAATGCCGATAAGTTTAAAGGCAAGGTGGGCGAATACCTGCGAGAAGCCTTGGAATGGCTGCCTTTATCATATCAACTAGTGACGATTAAGTGTGATGTAGATGTATCTTGCGAGCCTGAAATGCTGTGTTTTTGCAAGCAAGATGATGAGCGTTTGATTGAATTATACGAGCGATATGGCTTCCGTACTCGCCTAAAAGCCCTGCGTGAAAAGCCACAGGTGGATGAGCAAGGCGAAGAAATTGAGCCAGCGGAGCTTGATTATCAAACAATTCTGACGCAAGCCGATTTGGATAGCTGGATAGCTGATCTACAAAAAGCCGAGCTATTCGCTTTTGATACTGAAACCACCAGCCTAAACTACATTGATGCTGAAATTGTCGGCGTATCCTTTTGTATTGAAGCAGGTAAAGCCGCTTATTTACCACTAGCACACGATTATGAAGATGCTCCAGAACAGCTAGATCGAGATAAGGCATTGGCACAACTCAAGCCACTTTTAGAAAACCCTGATGCCTATAAAGTAGGGCAAAATCTCAAATATGATCGTAGTGTGTTATTGAATCACGGCATTGAGCTAAAAGGTATTCAGCACGATACCATGTTGCAATCCTACATCCTCAACTCCACCGCTAATCGTCACGATATGGATACCTTATGCGAGAAATATCTTGGGCATAAAACCATTCATTTTGAAGATATTGCAGGCAAAGGAAAAAAACAGAAAACCTTTAATCAAATTCCGTTAGAAGAAGCTTCCCCGTATGCCGCAGAAGATGCGGATATGACGCTGCAATTACATCAATACTTCTGGGCAGAATTACAAGATTTACAGGCACAGCGAAAGCTTTATGAAGATGTTGAAGTGCCTTGCCTAACGGTCTTATCCAATATCGAATATCAAGGCGTTTATGTCGATGCCGATATGCTCGCCGTGCAAAGCCAAGAGCTAGAGCAAAGCATGGCAGAGATTCAAGCCAGAATCTTTGAAATAGCGGGTGAAGAATTTAATATCAGCTCCCCTAAACAGCTACAGGTAATCTTATTTGATGAAGAAAAGCTAGGCTTGCCAATCATCAAAAAGACCCCCAAAGGAGCACCGTCAACGGCGGAAGATGTGCTGTCTGAATTAGCCCACGAGCATGAAGTGCCAAAGCTGATTTTACAATATCGCAGTATGAGCAAATTAAAATCGACATACACCGATAAATTGCCGTTGATGATTAACGAAAAAACGGGCAGGGTGCATACTTCTTATCATCAAGCAGTGGCAGCAACGGGGCGTTTATCCTCCTCTGATCCCAATTTACAGAATATTCCCGTGCGAACAGCGGAAGGGAGGCGAATTCGTCAAGCCTTTGTTGCCCCTAAAGGTTGTAAAATCCTAGCAGCGGATTACTCACAAATTGAGCTAAGAATTATGGCTCATTTATCTGGCGATAAGGGCTTGCTCACCGCTTTCGCTGAAGGTAAAGATGTTCACAAAGCAACAGCAGCAGAAATTTTTGGTGTTCCGCTGGATGAAGTCGAAACAGAACAACGCCGAGCAGCCAAAGCGGTCAATTTTGGCTTGATTTACGGTATGTCTGCCTTTGGACTCGCCAAGCAATTGGGTGTAAATAGAGGCACAGCACAGGAATATATCGACTTGTATTTTAGCCGCTACCCTGGCGTGTTGGAGTATATGGAACAAACCCGCGAAACAGCGAAAGCCAATGGCTATGTTGAAACCGTCTATGGTCGCCGCTTATATCTCCCCGATATCAATGCCAGAAATGGAATGCGTCGCCAATATGCCGAACGCACTGCAATCAATGCCCCCATGCAGGGAACAGCAGCGGATATAATCAAAAAAGCCATGATTAGCGTGGATGCATGGCTAGCCAATGAAAATATGCAAAGCAAAGTGATTATGCAGGTGCATGATGAATTGGTGTTAGAAGTGCAAGACAATGAACTTGATGCGGTAGAACCCAAAATAAGAGAATTGATGGTAAATGCGGCAAGTTTAGATGTTCCATTAGTCGTTGATATTGGCATAGGGAAAGACTGGGATGAAGCTCATTAAGCCAAATTATATTACCCGTAAAGCATAGATGAACACTAGAACTACCGCATCACTTGCTCGACTGTATGCCACGGATGCCTCGGTTTATCAGCAGTTGCCGCGTGCAGTGGTTTGCCCAAAAGATAAAGCGGAATGTGTTGAGATAATCAAACGGGCGGGTATTGATAAAACGCCATTAATTCCACGAGCAGCAGGGACAAGTATCGCAGGGCAGTGTGTGGGCGATGGCGTGGTGGTTGATATTTCTCGCTATATGACACAGATCATTGGTGAGGTATCTGAAAATAAAATTCGTGTGCAATCAGGTGTGATTTTGGATGATCTTAATGATTATCTGCAACCCACAGGCTTGAAGTTTGCACCTGATATATCAACCTCTAACCGTTGCATGATTGCGGGGATGATTGGTAATAATGCGGCAGGTTCGCATTCAGTTATTTATGGAACAACGCGGGATCATATCGAAGAAATTGAAGTGATTTTATCGGATGGTTCAACGGTTTGTTTTAAGCCGCTCACACTAGAAGAATTAGAAGAAAAAAAACAAGGTCAGACCTTAGAAGGGGCAATTTATCGCAAAGTCTGTGATATTTTGGATACACATCGCGATGTTATCCTTAAAAGCTACCCTAAACCTGAAATTATTCGACGTAATACAGGCTACGCTTTGGATTATTTGGCCAATTTGCAACCGTGGAATCCAGAAGGTGATTTATTCAATCTAGCCCCTTTAATCGCGGGTAGTGAAGGCACACTTGCTTTTATTGTCGAAGCTACTTTAAAGCTTATCCCGCGTCCTAAGCATCGCCTTGTTGTGTGTAGTCATTTTGATGATTTGAATCAGGCGATGGAAAGTATTGAGCTAATCTTACAAACTAACCCCGCTGCGGTTGAGTTGATGGATAAGCGTATTCTGGATCTTTCTGCACAGAATATTGAGCAAAGCCATAATCGTTTCTGGGTGCAGGGTGATCCTGTTGTGGTATTTGTCACGGAATATTTTGCAGGTTCACAGGATGTTTTACAGCATAAAGCAAAAGAGCTGGTTGCACTGTTAAATGAGCACGGTCGAGGCTATGCTCACCCCATTATTCAAGAGCAGGATATAGGCAAAGTATGGGCGGTGCGTAAAGCTGGGCTGGGTTTATTAATGGGTGTGAATAGTCGCCGTAAACCTGTTGCGGTGATTGAGGATACTGCCGTAGCAACTGCGGACTTGGCGGATTATGTGCGTGATATTCAACAAGTGATGCGACGCCATAAAGTAGATTGTGTGTATTACGGGCATACTTCTGTCGGCTTGATACACCTACGCCCTGAGCTGGATTTGTCGCAAAAAGAAGACAAGCAAATCTTTAAAAACATTGCCTCAGATGTCGCAGATTTGGTTAAAAAATATCGTGGTTCATTATCGGGAGAACATGGCGATGGGCGGGTGCGAGGGCCTTTCTTAAAACGAATGATTGGTGAAAAAGCATATCGTCTTAACCAAGAGATCAAGGCGGTGTTTGATCCACAGGGTATTTTCAATCCAGAAAAGATTATTACCGATGTTCCAATTGATGCGGATTTAAGAGCAGATGTGAGCATAAATCCTCCTAGTCAAACAGGCTTTGATTGGAGTAGCCGAGGTGGTTTAGGACTTGCTTTAGAAAAATGTAATGGCGTGGGAGCGTGTCGTAAAAGTGTTGGTCGTGGTGTGATGTGCCCGACTTATCAAGCGACAAAAGATGAGCGATTTTCTACGCGAGGGCGATCAAATTTATTGCGTTTTGCATTTTTAAGTGATGATTTAGCCAGTAGTTTGCAAGACCCGTTATTGAATCAAGTGCTGGAAAGCTGTTTAGGCTGCAAGGCGTGCAAATCGGAATGCCCCTCGAATGTCGATATGTCCCGCCTGCGCTCAGAAGCCCTGTATCAAAAATATCGCCATAACAAAATACCGTTTAAAGTTCGTTTGTCTGCCTATTATGCACCTTACCTAAAATTAGCCTCACGCATATCCGCTATCGTCAATTTTTTACAAAATACAGTGGTCTTTCGTTCAGTATTGGGTGTGGACAAAACAAGAAAATTACCCAAGCTAGCTCTAAATAGTGCGAGTGCATGGTGGACGAATCATGAGAAAGCATCCTCAAAAGATTCTAAGCCTACAGATGCCCCTGTGCTTTTGTTAGTTGATATATTTTCCAACTATTTAGAGCCAGAAATAACGCGGTCTGCCATTTATATTTTGGAAAAAACAGGACATCAAGTTATCCCTGTTTTTATGGAAAGCTCACCCAGACAACTAATTAGCAAAGGTTTATTAAGTGAGGCAAGTACTGCACTTGTGGACTTATTAAAGCAAATTAACGGATGTAATCATGCTGGTATTCCATTAATCGGCCTAGAACCCTCTGAATTACTCACACTAAGAGATGAGGCGATTGATCTTGTCGTCTCGAAGAAAGACAAAGCCCAATTATCAGGACTAAAAGATAAAATATTTCTACTCGATGAGTATTTATTAAAGCAAATACAAGCGGAACATCAGGGTATAAAACAGTTTTTTGAACAATTGAACGGCAAGGGAAAAGAGTTGTTTATTCACACCCATTGCCATCAAAAAACACTATCCAAAAATTTAGTAACAAAGCAATTACTAGAGTACATTCCGCAGCTTAGTGTCAGTGAAATCCCCTCAGGTTGCTGTGGAATGGCAGGTCAATTTGGCTATGAGCAAGCAGAATTCTCAAAAAAAATAGCAGAAACAACACTAAAACCACATTTAGACAAACTCCCACAAAAAGCATTGATCCTTGCATCTGGAGCTAGCTGCCGATGCCAGATAGAATCATTGCAAAAAAATGCAATGCATATTGCTCAGATTATCAGATATTTACAGATAGAAGTCTTAGACTAGGTTGAAGAGATTGGTAAATAATAGGGTTATGAAGCTAAACAATTAAAGGGGCGCGTCCCCTTATTTTTCGTTAGAATTGGCTAGAGGGAATACTAAATTTATTATAGATATTGATTCAGAAATGGGATGGTAATTGCCCCTTACATAAATCAGATTATTATTTGATAGAAGCTATGCATGTTTATGGAAGAAATGAAGGACTTCCATATGAAAACTTGGTGATTGATAGACAGTAATGAAAACTACAATGTACGCAAAGACAA
>JALVRY010000137.1 GCA_027024625.1 Thiotrichaceae bacterium | reverse complement strand
GCCATGAGGTAGGCGGAAAGGTAGAACTTAAAGTAGGACAAAAAATAAAACACCGCACCAAAATCCACAAAGTAAGTGGAAGCGATAAAGTTACCCTGCTTGGACCAAGCGGCACGATTACGATTGACTCAAGCGGTATTACGCTTAAAGGGAATGTAAAGATTAAAGGAAGTCTTTCAATTACGAGTGGGCAGGCAGGCATGGTTGAAGCTTTACAACTTCGTGCTAATTCAGGGCAACCCTTATGTATCCCTTGTTTATTGGCTAACTTATGACACAAGCAATAATGCAAGCCAATCTCCTATCACTAATTGAAGCCCACAAAGATAACTATCTTTATGCGATAGTAGATGCGGCAAGGGATGATAAAATTCATCATATGCTACAGGCGTATGAATCTGATTGTTACTCTCTGTTCTTTGGTGACGAAGCTAAAAACTTAGAGCAAGTAGCACCCTATTTAATTAAGCTTAAAAAAGGCGATCTATTTACTGATTGGTATATTAAAAATGTATACGGTAATGCAGCTAGTATTATAATAACAAGCGCCAATAGTGAACTTGAGCTACAGGCTCATTTACAAAATTATGTAAAGCCTTTAATGGAATTTGAAACGGAAGAAGGTATTAAGTTCCAAGAGGTATTTTTAGCTTATTATGACCCTAGAGTCTTTCCCAATTATCTGCGTAGTATTTCATTAGAACATCGAGTTGCGTTTCTTCAGCCATTTAAAGCTATTTTTTATGAAGGTAATAATAAAACAGCTTTAAATCAACTTATATTAAATTCTTCTTATGATGATGTAGAGTCAACGACCTATGACCTAACAGCCACTCAATCGTTTACCAAACTTGAAAATAAGTATCCAGAAACAAAAGCGACGATAGAACAGGATTACCAGCCAATAATTGATATAGAAACGAATAAACGATTATTAGAGTTTTCTTTCCAAGATTTTGTAGGTAATTTATTTAAAGAGCTATCAGCACATTATGCTGTGTTTACATCAGGAGGAAAAAGTAAAGAAGCACGTCACTATATTTATCAACAATCCAAAGAAGCGCAAAGCAGAGGGCTAAATAACGAAGCAGCAATAACGTATTATGTTCAGGCTAAACTGGATTATGGCACTGGGTTTGCCAACGATCCGCAATACCAACACCTAACACAGATGCTAAATAATGAAGCAATCAGTGATATAAATAAAGCAGACATTCTCTTTGAAGCCTTTGAAGATTATGAAAAACAGGTATATGGCGAAGATAGTGCCTATCTAAATAGAGCCTACCAACAAGCAACTAAACTTAGCGCGGATCATTTAATAAATACCCCGATTGAATCACTCCTGCACCATATTTACCCAGAAAAATATAAATATCTGCAAGAACATAATGTAAAAGGGTTAGAAGCACTAACATCTTCTGCTCAGAATTATACCGAAGGGAAAAACTGGGGGAATACAAACTCAATCGTATTAGCCATTATGTTTTTATTTGGGCATCAATTTTATAATGACTTTCGCCTACAGGCGCTAAACAAATATATGCGTACATTAACAACAGAACCAACAGCAGAACAACTTGTTCAGTTATTACAAGCAGGAGTATCAGATCATGGCTGATCCAGTCGTAGGAAAACCGCGTAGACGTAGAGGAAAACCCTCTGCACAAGGAAATGCACAAAAGAGTACTCAAAGCAATTGCGTGGGGATGAAGACGGTATTTAATCCACCTGTACCGTTGTATACTTATGATCATTTTTGGGATTTTAAAAAAAATAAACTTCATGAAGATTTATATGCTGGGGATATTTCTGTTGATTATTTTATAAAGAAAATATTAACCCCTGTTGCAGAGCTAGCTTACAGTAATTACAAAACAAAGATGAGAGCGTTTTATGGCTTATCGGCAGGTCTTTTCATGACCAGCAAAGCTGAATACATTAGAAA
>JALVRY010000136.1 GCA_027024625.1 Thiotrichaceae bacterium | reverse complement strand
TTGCAACCTTGCAACACGATTTAGGTTCTTTTTTACGCCCTGCCAACGCTGTTCTAGCATTGGAATAACATCATGCCGCAGAAAATTACGGTCAAAATCTGTATCAAAATTACTTGGGTCATCAATATAATCAAGCTGATTATCTGTTGCGTATTCTTCTAAACTTTTGCGTGAATAATTTAATAAGGGGCGCAATAACACTCCCTCTGCAAATGGCTTTGACTCAGGCATTGCAGCAAGCCCATCGACACCTGCCCCCCTGAATAATTGCAATAAAACCGTTTCTGCTTGGTCATCTTGATGATGTGCTGTTAGTAAAATCTCATCTTGTTGCAGTACATTATTAAAGGCTTGATAACGTGCATCACGCGCCACCGCTTCGATGCTTTCACCTGACGGAACTTGCAAATTTAATTTGATAATTTCACAAGGGATGCCCAGCGATTTGGCTGTGTTCTGACAATGCTGAGACCATGATGATGATTCTGACTGTAAGCCATGATCAATATGAATTGCTCGAATATTTAAAAGTTTATTTTGTGCTTTTAATAATGCGAGTGCATGGAGTAAAACATGAGAATCCATGCCGCCACTGTAAGCAAGGATATAGGATTTACAAGGATAAGATTGCAGCGTCTTTAATAGTGAAGTTAAAAATGAATCATTGGTATTTAGCAAAGGAACAACTCATTTATTTAGAAATTAATTATGACAAATTACAGAACTGCCTTTATTCCGCATCCTCTTCTGCATACTTTCCAAACTTCATTAAACGCTGGTAGCGTTTTTCAAGTAAACTATCAGCACTTTCAGCCTTTAATGTGCGGAGGTTATCACGTAAAGCTTCAGCTATATTATTGGCCACGGTTTCATGATCTCTATGCCCGCCACCTGTTGGTTCAGGAATAATTTGATCAATTAGTTCTAGTTCTAACAAACGATCTGCGGTAATCCCCATTGCATCTGCGGCTTCGGGGGCTTTATCGGCACTCTTCCATAAAATCGAAGCACAGCCTTCGGGAGAAATTACTGAATAAGTTGCATACTGCATCATCATAACGCGATCACCAACACCAATCGCCAATGCTCCACCTGAGCCGCCTTCACCAACTACAGTACAAATAATAGGCGTACGCAGTTTAGCCATTTCATACAAATTTCTAGCAATAGCCTCACTTTGACCACGTTCTTCTGCACCAATACCAGGGTATGCGCCCGGCGTATCAATAAAAGTAACAATGGGAAGATGAAATTTTTCGGCTAATTTCATCAAACGTAAGGCTTTACGATAACCTTCTGGACGTGGCATACCAAAATTACGTTTGATATTTTCCTTCGTATCACGACCCTTTTGGTGACCAATCACCATAAGTGGCTGCCCATCAAAACGAGCAATACCACCAACAATAGCGAAATCGTCAGCAAAGGCTCTATCACCATGCAGCTCTTGAAAGTCGGTAAAGATATGACCAATAATATCAAAGGTATAAGGACGACTAGGATGTCGGGCTAACTGCCCAATTTGTCGAGAGGTCAGCTTAGAGAAAATTGATTTTGTGAGCGCACCCACCTTACCCTCTAGCTTGGCAATTTCTTCGCTGAGATTAATATCAGTATCATCAACGTGACGTAATTCTTCTATTTTTGCTTCTAGCTCAGCTATAGGTTGTTCAAAGTCAAGAAAATCTGGATTCATGCCCGTCGTCTTATTTTGTCTGATGTGGTTAGCGATTTTACATTGATTTTATAAATTATTCGATAGTTTTCACTTTGAATCGTTTAGTATTGCTAAATGATGTTACGCAGTAATGAAAATTAACCACAGATAGACACAGATTAAAAGCTTATTTTTTCAAGCCGAAGCGTAAAGCGAGGAAAAACCTAAACCCCCGTTTTTATCGCCCTAAAAAATCATCTAATTTTCCGGAAAAAGGCGTGCATGTTTGAGGG
>JALVRY010000135.1 GCA_027024625.1 Thiotrichaceae bacterium | reverse complement strand
GTTTATTTATTTTATTATTAAGCGTGTCTAAACTGTGTTTTATCCACTCCAAAAATCATATTACAAACACTGAAGTTGCTCTATATGCAAATATGTCCCATTTAACTGCATAGCCAATTTTTTCACGCTATGTAAACGGATGGCATTATTATCCATGTCTATCAATGTAATAGGCATTGATAAATGGGGCAACTTAACGGTTTCCTTTGTTCGACCATCAGTTAGCACATACAAAGCTTGAGTATAACTTGAATATTGCTTTGAAAGCTTTGCCACTTTATCTAAAGCTTCTCTAAGTGGCGTACCACCACCACCTTTTATATTACGCAATACACTATCAAATGATTTAGGGGCTGGTTTTGCATTGTAAACAACATCAACCTGCTGGTTACCAAAAGTAATGAGCGTTAGTAAATCTCTTTGCAAATATAAGTTTTTACAAAAATATTGGAGAATACCCTTGGCATTACTCAAGCCTTGGCGACCCAACATCGAGCCAGATGTATCCAATAAGATAATATGTAGGCAGGGTTGAGACTGCTTACTGGGTTTATGAATTAATCGAGTGATACCTTGACGATTATCTGGGTGGGCTAGCGTTTGCTGCCACTGAATTTTGTTACTTTGCGTTTGAGTAGGCTGCTCAACACGAGGAAGTCCTGCGCTACTAGAATTTATCAGGCTGCCTTCTGCCAGTGCATGACTGAATTTTAGACTTTTTTTTTCGGATTCGGGTCAAGCTTTCGCTGCATTCCAATGGCTACTGCTTCAACAGGCATTTGTCCCCAATCACCTTGCCCCTGTTTCTGCTCTTGCTTATTACTTGTTTGTGAGCTTTGTTGCTGTTCAGGAGCCGATGCCTGTGAGGAATCAGCTTGCTCTTGTTGGCGATGTTGCAAAACAAAATCAGCTACCACATCAATATCCTGCAATGTCACACCTTCTGCCTCTTGTAGTGCCGCATAAGCTCGACTAGCTCGATAAAGGGCGAGATCGGCTCTAACACCTTCCACATTGGCTGCATGACAACGCTTTGCGATAGCTTCTTGCATTGCAGAGGAAACTATAATCTGCCCTAACCTATCTTGTGCAGATTGAATACTTGAGCGTAAAACCTCTTGTTGATGCTGATAATTCTTGATAAATGCCGCTGGATTCTCATCAAAGGCTAAACGCTGCTGCACAATTTCTTTACGTGTTTCAGCATCAGGCTGATCTTGCAAATGGACACTTAAACCAAAACGATCTAATAACTGCGGTCGTAATTCACCCTCATCTGGATTCATTGTACCGACTAATAAAAATTTAGCCGCATGTTGATGAGAGATACCATCTCGCTCCAGATAATTTATACCCGATGCACTGACATCCAACAATAAATCAACCAAGTGACTAGCAAGCAAATTCACCTCATCAACATATAAAACACCACCATTTGCCTGTGCCAATAAGCCTTGAATAAACTCAACAGAGCCGTCAGCCAATACCTTCTCCAAATTGAGTGAACCTAGCAAACGGTCTTCACTTACGCCTAGGGGTAAATTCACAAAGGGTGAGTGATCTTGATTTAGCAAATCAGCCAAGCCTCTAGCCAAAGTTGATTTTGCACTGCCTCGTGTGCCACTAATAAGTAAGCCGCCAATTTTAGGGTCAATAGCAATAAGCAACAAAGCAGTCTTTAAACGCTCCTGCCCAACAATCGCAGAAAAAGGATAGTGTGGAATTACCTCAAGCGTCATGCCGCAAGCTCCACGATACTTTTTCCATTGCCGCAAGCTTTTACTTTGATCTGAGCAGCAACGCGTTCATTAATGGCTGAAACATGTGAAATAATACATACGGTTTTTCCCTGAGCTTGTAGCGAATCCAAGGCAGAGAGGGCGGTATCTAAGGTTTGCGGATCAAGCGTACCAAAACCTTCATCAATAAACAGAGAATCAATTTGTGTTTTTCGGGAGGATAAAGAAGCCAGCCCCAAAGCCAGTGCAAGTGATACCAAGAAACTCTCTCCCCCCGACAAACTATGCACAGGGCGGATTTCATCCCCCATTTCTTTATCCACAATTTGCAACTCTAAATCCGTTTGTGGCACACGTTGCAAGGCATAACGGCGATTCAATTCCTGCATTCGTTGATTTGCATAAGATAACAATATTTCTAGCGTTAAGCTTTGAGCAAAATTACGGAATTTAGAGCCACTTTGTGAACCAATAAGCTCTTTCATCACCTTCCATATATGGGTAATTTCTGCTTGCTTGTCATAAGCTTTTTGTAATTTCTGCGTTTGTTTACGCTTATTGTCATCCTCTCGAAACTGAAACTCCAACTCATTGATTTGCTGTTGAATCTCAGCCAATTTCTGCTCAACAAGGCTTTGCTCTTGCTTAATCAATGCTTGCTTACTGACAATATCATCATCACTATACATGGCTAGATAATCAATTACCTGTAATGTAACTTGATCACCCGCAACAAATACCGATAAATCCGCCTGTGCTGTCTCCAAATGTATCTGACTGGCTTGTAAAGCACGCTGTAAATTTTGTATTGCTTGCTCTTGTTTTACAATCCACTGCTTATCTTTTGTAAGCTGTTTTCTCGCTTCATCCTCATTAATTTCAAATGGTCGCAATGCTTGCTGAAGTTCATCAGACCTTTTTTGAGATAGGCTCAGCTGAGCGTCATAGCCTTGTTGTAAATCATTAATACTCGTCGCCTGAGCTAGCACTAGCTTGTCTTGTGTTTGATATTCTTGCCGAACTCCCTCGTAATCAGCCTTTGCTTGTTCCACAGCATTTTTCAAAACTGTTTCAATTTGTTCAGTTGTTTTATTTTTATAGCCTACCAATAAAGCCTGTCGAGATTGTTGCAAGGTCTCAAGCTGCGTATTTAGCTGCTGATATTCTTGTTCAACTTCCCGCTGTAATTTTTCTGCATGGCTCAAAGCAAGTTGCTGCTTCTCTAACTCCTGCTGACTATCATTAATTTGTTTTTCTAGTGATTGCTGTTGTTCTTGCAAACTGAGATATTGCTTGGCACGTTTTTGACAAGCCTGTTTTAAAGTATGTAAATCAATATTCATATCAAGCTGATCAACCACTTCAGCTAATCGCTGAATAATGGCTTGAGCTGATATTTTGTATTTCTCTTTTTGTTGTTGTAAAGACTCAATTGTTGATTGGCTCTTTTGTATCGCCACCTCTAAAACTTGTAGTGCCGCTTGTTGCTGGTTAAGTTGTTTGAGATAAGCTTCTTTTTGTTTGCGAATCTTATCTATTTGAGCTTGCTGTTCCTGCAATTGTTTTTGCTGTGTTTGTTGCTTTTCTAATTGTTTTTTTACATCAATAATCTGCTTTTTAGGTTGGGCAGTGGTAATTTCCTGTTGGCTTAGTCTTCCCCAGTGTGTTTGTATGCTTTCAAGTTTTTGCTGATTTGCTTGCTGAGCATTAAGCTGTTTTTTCTGCTGTTTAAGGTTAGAGGCAAGTTCAAATTCCAGTTGTTGATAGCGTTTTTTTAAACCATTATTTTCAGATTGTAATTCCTGCACCCGCTTATCTTGTGCATCTGCTAAGGCGTGAAGCTTGTTATTACCCTGCCAAGGATGGTCATGAGAGCCACATACTGGACACGGTTTGTCATCACTTAATTGTGCTCTAAGTTGTTCAGCAGACTGTCCTGTCGCAAGTAAAGCTCGTTTATGCACCTGTAGTGCTTCATCTAAACGAGCATTATGAACAGCTAATTGTATTTCTTGTTGCTGTTTACTTTGCTCAGCTTGCTCAATAGCTATTTGCAAAGCCTGTAACTCCTCTTGTAAGGCTTTCTGCTCTGCTTGTTTTTCAGCAAACTGTCGTTGGATTTGCTCTTGCTCATTAAGTTGCAGTAATTGATTTTGTAGCGATGGTAATTGCTCAATGCATTCTGCTAGTGCTTTTTGAATATCACCTTCATTCAAATCTAATAAGCTTGCTTCACATTGCTCCAATTGTGTATTGCTAAGCTGAATTTTTTGTTTTGCCTCGTCAAGCTGATGAGCTTGAGTCAACACGCTTTGTTCAAGCTCCCTTAGCTGTAAATCATCCTTGTGCTGTACTTGTTGGATAGCAATTAAATCATCGAATAAGCTTTGCCAATGCGTCCATTGTGCAGCAAGTGGCTCATCTGCTTTTTGCTCAAATAAATGCTGACTAACTTGCGATAATTTATCTTGTAATTGCAGTAAAACCGCTTGTTGTTGCTTCGTTGTTTGCTGCAAGCTGGCTACATTTCTTTTCTGCTTTTTATACTTAAGCTCTTGTTGCTCTTTACTCACCTGTACTTGCTGTAATTGAGAGTCTAGCTGATAGGCTTGGCGTAAGTCTGGTTGAGCTTTTTGATAAGCTGTCTCAGAGGTTTTATAAGCCTTTAAACTTTTTTCCAGCTTAGTCGCTAATTTAGCTAGATTTTTCTCCGTGCTTTGTTGTTGTAATTCTAGGGCTTGCAACTGAGCCAATGTTTTTTCTTGATTAGATTTTGCATCGTCAAGACGTTGTAAGGGTAAACGTAATGCTTCCAGTTGCTTGAGTCGCTCTAATGCTTGCCGATCTGCTTTGCTTTTATCCCAAGCTTTTTGCTGCAAGGCTAAATCCGCTTCGGCTTGTGTTAATTGTTGTTTTTTATGTTTAAGCTGCTTAAACCAATCCGCCTGTTCTTGCCATTGTCCAAGGCATTGCTGTTGTTGCTCAAGCCGCTTGTTTTGATCAGATAAGCTACGCTCTAGTTGCTCTCTTAGCTCAGGCTCAAGCACATCATATTCATTGAGACGCACTTGTAGCTGTTGTAGCTCAGCCGATTCTGCATTGGCTCGCAAATGAGCTTGGCGGGAGATTTCACCATAAATTTCTGTACCTGTAATCATTTCTAATAAACGAGAACGGGTTGCTGCATCTGCTTTTAAAAAAGAGGCAAAATCACCTTGAGCCAATAAAACGGAGCGACGAAACTGGTCAAAGCTTAAACCTAACTTTTTGACAATTATTTGTTCAATTTCAGTACGTGTACGACCCAATGGCTTTTGCTCTTTCAAGCAAATAAACGCATGTTCAGGTGTTTGAAAACGACCATCTGGACGTTTACGGGCGCGGCGTAATGTCCATGTTGCACGATAATATTTTTTATCAACACCAACAAAATCCACCTCGGCATACGCTTCACCCGTACCGCGCCGTAAAATATGCCGCACATCATGGCTCGCTAAGCGTTGCTTATCGTCTTCATCTTCTCGCCCAATCAGCGTTTGGCTACCACGGCTAGGTAATCTTGGAATGCGGTTAAACAGTGCGAGGCAAAGTGCATCCAACAAGGTTGACTTACCTGAGCCTGTCGAACCAGTAATGGCAATTAAACCATTCTGCGAAAAGCTAGGAAGAGTAAAATCAACACAGAACTCGCCGTCCAGACTAGCAAGATTAGAGCCACGTATGGCTAATATCTTCATATCCCTAAAATACCAATTAACGCATTCCCATACCCGTCACTTGTGTATGCAATGAGGAAATATCTTTACTGGTACTACGCACCAACTTATCTAAGCTTAATACCACAAACTCAAGTAAATTAACGGCAATAATTGGGTGTTCAAATGTTAAACGACGATACATGCTGCGGTTAATGCTTAATAACTTTACACCATTACGGCCTGCACGTAGGCGTATCGTCCGTGGTAAACGATCAAAAAATGACATCTCGCCAACTAAGCTACCTGTACCAATATTACCCACATCAATTTCATGCCCTGCCTCTTCTCTAAACAGACGAACATTACCTTCAATAACCAAATAAAACTGGTCACCAACTTCACCAAATTCCGCAAACACCTCTTTTGAACCAACTTCCATAAAATCTGTGAAATCAATAAATGTTTCAATTTCTTTATGTGTCATCGAAGCAACGAAGTCTTTGCAACTTTCTTTTAATTTTTCTGCTAATTCTGCACTATCAGTCATAATTCTTCTCTTTACTCAATAATTTTGTTGATTATACGTCCCATAAGCTGGATTGTCGCAATGCAATTATAACTTTAATTTGGCAGTGAGTACTTTGTACTCTAGGAGCTTGTCTGAGAACTAGAACCGTAGCGAAAATCACAGAAATATCATAAGGTGGACTTATTGAGTGAGGCAAATAGTTGTTCTATTTAACG
>JALVRY010000134.1 GCA_027024625.1 Thiotrichaceae bacterium | reverse complement strand
TAGATACTCGTTGAATTAGACCAATCATTTCACTACGTCTGCCATTGTTTCCGTTGCTTTCACTAAAGCATCAATAATTGCAGGTTCACTTGCTGCATGACCACATGCAGGAATTACCTCCAATACCGCTGTCTGCCATGCATTATGTAATTCATAGGCTTGTTCTAAAGGGCAAATCATATCGTAACGACCATGAATAATAATACCTGGAATATTTTTCAGAGCTGAAGCATTTGCCACAATCTGATTTTCAGTCAGAAAGTTATTATTCATAAAATAATGAGCCTCAATACGAGCAATACTCAGAGCATAGTGAAGATCTGTAAAATGATCTAATACAGAGCCATTCGGCTTGAGATTAGCTGTCATCCCTTCCCATGTTGACCATGCTTTAGCCGCCCGTGACTTAGCGATCTCATTATCCCCTGTAAGAAGTTCATGATAAGCTTTTAGTAAATCATCATGCTGATTCTCTGGAATCGGTTCTAGAAATTTTTGCCAATAATCAGGATAGATTCGACTGGCACCTTCCTGATAAAACCACGAAATATCTCTTGGTCTTCCTAAAAATATTCCACGAACAATTAAAGCAGAAACTCGTTCTGGATAAGCTTCAGCGTAGAGTAAAGCCAATGTTGAACCCCAAGAACCACCCAATACAAGCCACTTTTCAATTCCTAACTTTTCACGAATTTTTTCCATATCTTCGATCAAGTCTTGCGTCGTATTATTTGTTAATTCGGCATGAGGAGTAGATTTACCACAGCCACGTTGATCAAATAAAATAATACGGTACTTCTCAGGATCAAAAAATCGACGATGAAATGGCTCACAACCCGAACCGGGACCGCCATGTAAAAACACGACAGGGATACCATCTTTTGTACCAGACTCCTCAACATAAAGAATATGCAAATCATCAACAGGTAAATAAAAGCTTGAGTTATTTTTTATCGAAGGAAACAAAGGTTGCATGACTTATTCTCTAAAATAGTATTCAGTAAATCCTAGACGAAAAAAAAGCTTCCCGAAAGAAGCTTTTTAATAAAGTGCATTTAGACTAATCCGATGCAGCCATGAGTCTTTCATATTTTAGCATCAACTCATCTTCTGTTTCTTCATGATCAGGATCTTTAGGTATGCAATCAACCGGACAGACTTCCACGCATTGCGGTTCATCATAGTGTCCTACGCACTCTGTACATTTCTCTGGATCAATCTCGTAAATTTCATCGCCCATATAAATCGCTTCATTAGGACATTCTGGCTCACATACATCACAATTGATGCATTCATCTGTGATCAATAAGGACATGATCGTTCTCCGTTATTATTCTATTTGCTACTTATATAACAAATATATGGTGTTAGTGTATGGCTAGATAGTAACAGTGGTCTCAAAAAAGTAAAATACTCTTAAACTTATAATTTAATATAGACACAACATCGTTGATTTCCATCAACAAGCAGATAGGTTCTGACTCACTAAAGGATGCACAAAACCTGATACATCACCGCCTAATACCGCAATTTCTTTTACCAAGGTTGATGAAATAAAAGAATGCTGCTCAGCAGGCGTAAGAAAAACGGACTCAACATCGGGAGCTAAATTACGATTCATACTTGCTAGCTGGAATTCATACTCAAAATCAGATACTGCACGTAAACCACGTAAGATAACCTTAGCATTCTGCTCGTGGGCAAAATCAACTAACAAACCTTCAAAACCCATTACCTCAACATTGGGTAAATCTGCCAATACTTTTTGTACCATATCAACCCGTTGCTCTAAGGTAAATCGGGGTTGTTTCTTGGGGTTTGATGCAATACCAATAATGAGTTTATCAAAGAGTTGGCAAGCTCGCTGTGCTAAATCAGTATGACCATTTGTGATTGGATCAAAAGTTCCGGGATAAATTGCTGTTAATTTCATACGCGTTTTACCGAATGAATGAAAGAGGTGATGACAAAAAGACTTGCTGCCGATATGACAATACTAGGTCCTAAGGGACTATCCCAACTATAAGATGCAACAATCCCCATTAGCAAAGCAACAATACCAAAAAGTACTGCAATGACCGCCATCTGTTCTGGTGTTTTAGCAAACTGTCTTGCCGTAGCAGCAGGAATAATCATCAGTGCCGTTATTAGTAATGCTCCGACGATTTTCATCGCAACCGCAATCAAACTAGCAATCATAACTAAATAAAGAAAACTGTTTAAACCAACATTCACCCCTTCCACTTGGGCAAGTTCTTTATGCACACTAAGCGATAACAATGGCTTCCAAATCTTAATTAATACAACAAGAGCAATAAGGCTTACTAACCACATCGACCAAAGATCAGCAGTCGATACAGCTAAAATATCACCAAATAAATAATTCTCTATTTTAAAACTATTATTATTCACAAAAGATAAAACAATAATACCTAGAGCCAAAGCACTATGCGCCAATATACCGAGTACCGTATCACTCCCCAAATGATTATCTTTTTGAAGCAAATAGATTAACGTAGCAACAGCCAAACAAATCAATAAAATACTTAAATCAAAGTTAATACTTGCCACGAAACCCAGTGATACACCCAGCAAAGCCGAATGCGAAAGCGTATCACCAAAATAAGCCATCCGCCGCCATACCATAAACGAGCCTAGCGGCCCTGAAATTACAACAACAGCCAAACCCGCTAAGAAAGCATTAATAATAAAATCATCAATGATCATGATTATCATCCAACTGAACAACACTACCATGCGTATCATGACAGTAATCATGCGTGTGAGTATAAACCCCCAAACCATCTGCAAGTTTACCAACAAGCTCATTACCAAATAACTGCTGATACTCAGGGTGGCGGCTTACATCCTCTGGATGTCCACTGCAACAAACATGCTGATTCAAACAAAGCACTCGGTCACTTGATGCCATAACTAAATGTAAATCATGCGAAACTAACAACACACTACAACGACGGGAATGTTTAAGCTCTGCTAATAACTGATACAACTCACTCTGCCCCTGCACATCAACACCCTGTGCTGGTTCATCCAGCACTAATAATTCAGGCTCCCCTAGCAAAGCTCTAGCTAATAAGACTCGTTGTAATTCACCGCCAGAGAGCCGTTGCATGGTTTGATTCGCTAAATGGCTAATCCGTATTTCTGCAAAAATGTCTGCGACACTAAACTTATCTTCCTTTCTACCAAGACGAACAAATCGCTCTACCGTGAGCGGTAACAAAGGATCAATAGTAAACTTTTGAGGTACATAACCGATATGAATATTTGGCTTTCTTATAATCCTTCCTGAACTTACAGCTTGCAAACCCAGTAATATTTTTAATAAAGTCGACTTACCTGCCCCGTTTGGACCAATAATAGTCAAAACACTCTCAGGCAGAATTTCTAAACTAACCTGACGAAGAATCTTGCGTTCTCCTATAGTCAGGCTAATATTCTCCATGCTGATTAAATACTCTGACGACATTCCCTTTCCATAATCCTAATTATGCTAATGAAAACAATTATAACCTTAGTCTTCTGTACAATGTTGATTTCCTGCAATAAGAACAACAATGTCAAAATTGTTACTACAATCAAACCTATCCAGATGTTGGTCACTGCTATTGCCGCAGATGATTTACAAAGCACTCAACTAATACCAGATAATGCATCACCTCATCATTATGCCCTCAAACCCTCCGATATAAAAAAGCTACAACATGCTCGCCTTATCTTTCGTATTGATGAAGGATTAGAAAGCTTTCTAAACAAACCACTAGAACAAGCCAAGAAAAACATCCCTGTTATCCCATTAGCAGAGCAAGAAGGTATTCATCTAATTCCTTTCGATAAGAGTAGCGAGCACAATCATAGTGGACACCATCATAGCCATGATCTGCATATCTGGTTGGATCCAAATAATGCTATTGCCATGAGTAAAGTCATTGCTAAGCAACTCAGCCAGATTGATCCTAGCCATGCTCAAAACTATGCCGAAAGATTACAGCAATTGATTAGCAAAATAGAAGCAGAAGATAAGAAACTACAAGCCGCACTAAAACCCATTGCCAATAAACCAATGATGGTATTTCATAATGCTTGGGGATATTTCGAAAATCACTATGGTCTAAATAATGTAAGTGTCATTAACCAAAGTACATCAGCTCAGCTCGGTATCGCTAAAATACAAGCCATCCGAGAAATAATAAAAACAAAAAAAATAGCCTGTCTGTTTAGCGAGCCTCAAGCTCAGCAAACGATTATACAAACCCTAATCAAAGACAGTGATGTAAAAGCAAGTGAATTAAATATAATAGGTCAAAATATAGCAATGAATTCAGATAGTTATATCAAATTACTAGACTCTATAGCTGAAAGCTTTTTACAATGTGGAAACGTAAGTGACTGATTATTAATGTATTTGTAATTTAGAGAACAATTAATAAGCAAAATCATAGATAAAAGTAATAACATGCTATTAATAATCTATAATAAAACCTGCAGCTAACATAATTTCCATTCGTGAAATAGCATTAGGGGTTTGCAAATCCCTCAGGGTACGAGTACCTATATTGGTACTCATAAAAATCAATGGTGATAGCCAATGAGTACAATGGTCAGAAAAAATCTGACAGGGATGTTCTCAAGTTTATTTGAAAATCAAATAAGCTATTTACTCAAACATTCTAGCCTCAACTTTTGGGGAAACATCTCCCTTGCCAGCATGATTGTGGCTGCCCTATATAGCCATGCAAAAAATCCAATTGCCCTACTCATATGGTTCGGTTTGGTGTTGCTTGTTAGTATAATTCGTCTCTATCACAATAATCGACTTAAACCACAGCAAACTCATACGGAAGAAAAACTAAAATCGTGGGCAAACAACCATATCCTCTTTACCACCTTACTTAGTTTACTGTGGGGTTTAGCAGGTTTGTTTTTATTCCCCGAAAGCTTAATCCACCAAGTTCTGCTATTGGTTGCCTTATCCGCTGTGCTTATTTCATCCATTTCAACCTTAGCCGCCTCAAAAACAATATTTTACCTACAAGTCGCCCTACTCCTACTACCAATTGCAGGGCGATTAGCCGTTATGGAAGGCCATGATTATAAGATATTGGCAGGTATGTTAATCATTATGGGAGTCATGACAATTGTTGTTGCTCACTACGTTTACAAAGTGCTGTATGAATTGCACAAAACACAGCAACAGACACAAGCACAAGCCCACACAGACCAAATCACCCAGCTAGCGAATCGACGTTATTTTGATAAACACTTTAAAGAAGAATGGCGACGAGCAACGCGTGATAAAACACCACTCTCATTACTCATGATTGATGTCGATCATTTTAAATTATACAACGACAATAACGGTCACCAAGCAGGAGACCAGTGCCTAAAACAACTAGCAATGAGCATGAAATCTATCGCAAGACGACAAGGTGATCTCGTTGCTAGACACGGTGGAGAAGAATTCGCAATTTTACTCCCAAACACAACAGCAGATAATGCCAAAATACTCGCTGAGAAATTAAGACATCAAATTATTAAGCTTAAAATTCCATATAAATCACCCTCCTCATTACTGAATGTTGTTACTGTCAGTATCGGTATTTCAAGCTGTATTCCTCGTGCTCAAAAAAATGATAAAACAGGTGAAGACATACTTTACCCCGCCATGCTACTAGGAGCCGCTGACAGGGCTATGTACCAAGCCAAACAACATGGAAGAAATCGTGTCGAGGTCAATAGTTGTGACTCAAAAGCCATACCTATTCCTTTACACAAACATCAAATATAATGAGTTTATATATGCTTTCAAAAGCACAATTAAGTACCCCATTCCTTGCTTTATTTCTCACTGCTTGCGGAGGCAATAGCAAACAAGAAGAACAGCTAAGCCAAGGTGAAAAACTATTCAAACAACAAGAAATTGGCTTTGTGAAAGCTCCAGGCTGCATAATTTGTCATAGCCTAATTAAAGATTTCAAGCTTGCAGGACCCAGTTTGTACGGTATTGGAAAAAGAGCAGCCACACGCAAAAAGGATATGACAGCCAAAGAATACATCACTGAATCAATCACTAAACCCAGTGCATATGTGGTTGATGGCTACCGACATGACGTAATGTACCCACATTATGAGAATGATTTAGAACCTGAGGAAATAGAAAATTTAGTCACATTCTTACTCA
>JALVRY010000133.1:864-1970 GCA_027024625.1 Thiotrichaceae bacterium | reverse complement strand
TTCCTATTCAGTATTCGCACCTAAGTCGGTTGCTGTAGCTGCAAAAGGAAGTTTTGGTATGTTAGAAGGCAGTATTTCCATTGTAAATCGTACAATACACCTTGATTTTACTGAAACCAAAGAGATCAGAACGATCAAATCGCAGCTTAAACATGGAGAGAAAGGATGGTATTATGAAACCTCTTTTTAAACCTGCGATGATGAAACAAATTTTAGGTGTTATGATTTTATTGCTATTGATAAAACTGGTATGGGTTGCTATTGAAGTTAAATGGCTGCCGGCTGAAGGGATAGACCATCAGGAAAAAAAAAGTGCAAAACCACTTTATTATAGGATAAAATTAACAACCAACAAAACTGCACCATTACATAAATCTACTATCCGTAAACCGATAGAAAGTATTAAAGATATTAAATTGCTTGCCGTTTATAATGCTTCAGATACTACGGTTATTACTGTAAAATATAAAGGTAAAACCATTCATGAAGTTTTAGCTATGAGTGTGGAGGAAGCTAGGGATTTTTTCTCGGCAATTCCGGTTTTGAGTCGTAAGTTGCAAACTTTGATGGATGTGGGTTTATCTTATGTTACTTTGGGTCAAAATGCGGTGACTTTGTCTGGTGGTGAAGCTCAACGGATTAAATTAGCCAAGGAATTGTCAAAGCGAGATACTGGTAAAACTTTATATATTTTAGATGAACCTACTACTGGTTTACATTTCCATGATGTTGAATTGTTATTGAATGTGTTGCATAGATTGCGAGATCATGGTAATACAGTGGTGGTTATTGAACATAATTTGGACGTGGTGAAAACGGCAGATTGGATTGTAGATTTAGGGCCAGAAGGTGGAGATAAAGGTGGACAGATTATTGCGACTGGAACTCCAGAAAATATTGCTAAGAATAAAAAATCTTATACTGGGATGTTTTTGAAGGGTATTTTATGATTGGAGGCTATTTGTCTCGGTGTCAGAATCAGGATTAACAAACCGATTTTAATGCTTTTTAATCCTGAAAATCCAGTAAATCCTGATTCAGACAAATAATCCGGTTCAAAAACTAAAAAAACTACTGCACCATCATAGCCTTCTGACTAGCCGTAT
>JALVRY010000133.1:0-854 GCA_027024625.1 Thiotrichaceae bacterium | reverse complement strand
CCTGAAAATCCTGATTTTGACAATTAAATCCGCAATCCAGTTTTTTTCAAAATACGAGTACTATATAAGGTTTCATGGCCATGATTATATTCGCCTAATAACTCCATAATCTGTTGAATTTGCTGGTTTATTTGAGATTGAGTTTTACCATGCACCATGGCAAATAAATTATAAGGCCATTCTGGTAAATGTCTAGGACGATGATAACAATGACTTACAAATTCTAATTTTCCCACAATTTTTCCTAATTTATCAATATGTTCATCAGGAACATTCCACACAGTCATTCCATTATAACGATAACCTAACGCATAATGATTAGGTACAGCACCAATCCGCCGAATTATTCCATAATCCAACATCTTGCGTAAACGTCCCATCACTTCATCAGCAGTTAGATTCAACTGTTGACCAATAGCGTGATAAGGACGTGGAGTCAATGGTAAGCCAGTTTGAGTAGCTTTAATAATATTGCGATCTATATTGTCAATCATCTTCAAATACAGTGGACTAGACTTTAGGTTGGAAACCTATGTAATATTCAGCTTGTTTAGGCATATTGTATACATGTAGTCCTGTTTTAGTTTCTATTGCAGTAATTATAGAATCAATCTGTTTTGGTCGTTCAGTAGCAAGTACAAACCACATATTTAATTCATGTTCCCTAGCATAATTATGAGCAACTTCAGAGAACACATTAACTTGTTCAGTTACCTTTTCAAAATCAGCCACAGGAACTTGCATTGCTGCTAATGTTAAACCACCGCCTAAACGTTCAGCATGATACATAGGCCCAAAACGAGTTAATATTCCTTGCTCTAATAATTTTTCAATACGTTGAATTAATTCAATTT
>JALVRY010000132.1 GCA_027024625.1 Thiotrichaceae bacterium | reverse complement strand
CTATTGGTTTAAATAGCTGTGCTTAGCAGGGTTTGGTTTTTCTTTTCCAGCACCCCGATTATGACGATCTCTAACTCCAGTATTTTGAGCACGGGAGTTCACTCTAAAATCATACAAGCTACAATAAATTGTACCTGGACCGATACTTACGGCACCAAACTTTGGTCCACATTCATAATTCGTACTTAAATCAGTAATAAATTGCTCCGTTCCAGCTTTATGTTGATCTTCTGGCAACTTATACGTACCTGTTAATCCATCAAAAGAAGCCCCTCCTTCTCCTACAAGTGGTGAATACAACTCAACCGGTGTAGCCAAGTGAGTAAGGTCATTTTCAGTTTGCTGAAACAGCAATTGCTTTTGCTGTGTATTTTTTGCAATAAAGGTATCTTGAATAGATATCCTACTTGCCGACACAGTAACGATGGTCATTAGGAAAAGGAATGTAAGAGCAGTAAATAAAGTTGCCCCTTGTTGTTGTTTTAACCCTTTATGGGGTTGAAATGATGTCAAGCACTTTTTCATTTGAAAGGATCCTTGTTTTTATTTTCAAGGTTAATGGTAGTTGTATATACGCGGAACAGCCTACGTCGATCACTACTTGGAATATTAATGCTTTCATCAAGCAGCACATAACTGGTTTTATCACTATCTTCCTTCAATATTTCTTTTGATGAGCGCATTAATAAACCTACCTGTACGCTATTCACTAAGCTCCATTCGGAAGAATCTTCCACTGCTTTTGCATTTTTGTAAGTGGTTGTGCTGACCTTCATATCCCCATTGCTTTCTTGAACGCCATATAAAAACTGCATCGCTTGAATATTGTCCGCCATCGGTTGAGTGCCCCCCCGACTACCTCGACAATAGAGTTTATTTTTATTACTACCTCCACCTAAAAAGAATGAACTATAAATCTTTGCTTGTGTGGGGTCATCCATACCAACCCCTGGCTCCGCACTACAAGATACTACACGACTACTCACTCTTGTTGCGCCACCTCCTAGACAATCAGTATAAATAAGAGCACGTGGATTTACGTTTGCTTCATTTGCACAACTTGCTTGTCCTGCTACACAAGGATTATCCGCTAAAGACATGATGGTAAGTACATCCCCTCTCGACCGGTCTCTTGTTCTATCTCTTCTTCTAGGCTTATATTTATCTCGATTAATGCCTTCACCACGGCATGCTGGATTTGTTATTACGCCATCGCTATTAGTGTAGAATGGCTTATCTAAACGCACGTTATATATGGACGGATAACCGGCGTGACGAACAGTTTCTGTTAATCTATCGAGTGCCAAACGCGCATCAGCATCCATCTGACTTACAGCCGTTCGAATTTTATCTGAGTCTTTAGTACTAACAAAATTAGTTATAATTCCACCTAATAAAAAAACACCAATAACCATTGATACAAGTAATTCGACTAAAGAAAAACCGACTTGTTTTTTAATAGGATCTAAGTTAATACTCTGTTTTCTGATCTCTATATTATTCATTATAAATACTTCTTCCCAGTTACGGAGTAAGGCATACTGTGAGCCTTTGATATTCAGCACTTTCTGATTGCTGGGAGCTAAGATTTCTATCTCGCCACCCAATATCAACTTTGTACTGAGCATTGGTATAATTTCTATTAGCCATTGTGCAAGCATCTGGTTGAGCAGTTATCTGTAATTCGCCACTAGTTAATAGATTAGCAACGCCTCCTTCTCTTCTACCGGCTCTTCTCATTCCACACATAATTTCTTGTATATCAAATTTAGCAGTCTCTTCCGCTGTGCAAGATGTCGTGCGACGGCAGTCTGTCTCATTATCGCTACAGTTCAGAGTAACCTCATAATCACCGGCAGCTGCGCCAATAGGGTTGGCTCGCATTCGGTCTGATAATTCCATTGCCAGCATATTTGCGATGTTTCTTGAGTGAGCGTTTCCTGATCCCTTTAAAGAGGCAACTTGCAATCCA
>JALVRY010000131.1 GCA_027024625.1 Thiotrichaceae bacterium | reverse complement strand
AGTGTGCGGCATGTCACGAAGTTAATGAAGCAGGTGTTCCACTACTTGTTAAGAAAGATGATGAAGACTACATGTTTAAAGGTAAGTCAATCATCGATGACTTTGATGCAGCAGTATCTTGGATGCACGAAACGGCACCAGATGAAGGTGGTAAAATACCTTCTGAATAATCGAGGAGGGTAGAAGTTTGCATGGAGTATTGTACTCCATGCAGCTTTTTATCATCCCTGATTAATTTTTAAAGTAATTAATTAGGGGGCTTTAATGTCCCCTAATTTTTGCCTGAAATAAAAGTAAAATATTTATATAAGCTTATTTGTACTCCTAGCTTATATAGGTTCACCATAGTTTATATAAATGTTTTATCCCCAAATTTAAGAACGGACAAAGGAATAAATGAGCATCATTACTCGCTATATTAAATCTCCTCTTAGTAAAATTCTTCTATCTACTTCAATTGCATTGATACTATCGACATCCATCAGTGCTAAGGCAAATGATGAGATACTTGTTTCTATTGAAAATTTACATGTAACGGGGAATGACCTAGAAGAAGCACTAAGAAGTAGCCCTTTTTATACACAGTTCAACGCCATGAGTGAAGATCAGCAGGCAGACTTGAGGGGTAATATCCTAAAACGCTTAGTAACATCTCGGCTGCTTAGTTTGGAAGCAAAAGAAGCAAAATTGGAAGATTCTGCTGAATTTAAAAAAGAAATTGATAACTTCCGTAAAGGGCAATTGTACCGTTATTACATGGATAAACTAAAAGCAAAAATAAAAATTCCAGATGATAAACTCGCTGAAATGAAAAAGGAGTTTAAAAGCACACCGGATGCTTTAACTGCCGCAAAATCAACCTATATCACGGATCAATATCGTGGCCTGTACAAACTAACGATTCAATCTTTGCGTGATAAATACCACGTTGTATTACATGAAGATTTGGTGTCGGCTGAGGCTAAGCCAGATACCGTAATTCTTGAGGGTGATGGCGGCATCAAAATTACAATGGCAGATGTGTATGAACACGTCCCAGAATCAAAAGAAGATGCACCAAAAAAAGAAGCACTGCTAGAAAAAATATATCAGCTTGCTGAACTGTTGGTGGTTGCTAAAGCTGCAGAAGATGAGGGTGTTGATATATCAGCAAAAGTAGAAGGCTTCAAAAAAGAACGCTTACCTGCCATGTTACTTGAACAAAAACAACAAGCATGGGCAGGTGATGAAACCGTACTCAAAGCCTACTTCGACGCTCATCCCAATGCCTCATTTATTCCACAGCGTTGGCATATTGGTATGATCGTGCTAAAAACAGAAGAGGAAGCAAATAAGGTATTAGAGCGAATTAAAAAGGGTGAGAGTTTATTTACCCTTGCAGGTGAATTAAGTATCGATCCTTATGGGAAAAAACATAATGGTGATATTGGCTGGGTAAGAGAAAGAACGGGAAATCCGGAAATTGAAAATGCAATAAAAGATCTTGAAGATGGAAAAGTTAGCGATGTGGTAAAAACAGAGAAAGGTTATATTATTGCGACGATTCTAGACCGTCGACCTGGTGGAAAACGTCGCTTCGAAAGCATGAAAGATAAAATACGTCAACTTGTGATCAATGAGAAAATGCATGACTACTTAGTGGAATTGCAAAAGAAGCACAAGGTAACATGGAAGATGATGGAGATTAAAGCCGATAAGCCTAGCTAATTGGAGGCTGTCTGAGAATAGAACAAGCTACTGTAAATCTGCCTGAATTCTCCGCGATATGTTGCATTGGCAAGCTCCAATTAGTTGAGTTTAGATATAATCCCTTTTCATTTCCAAACAGGAATACACACCAACATCATGAGCACAATCAAATTACTAGCTAGTATTTTTCTTATTGTTATAGCGGTTGTCTTCGCGGGTTATTATTTCACTGAGGTAAAATCACCTTCTGTTACTGAACAAAGTGTAGCAACATCACAGCAAGCTCCTCAGGAAGCTGCATCTTCTACTGAGCAAAAAACTGAGACATCAAAAGCAGAAGCTCCAAAAACAGCAACGACTACATTACCTGACATGACCAACAATGCTTGGGAAATGAATGAGATTAAACTGCCTAATACCAAAGGTGAGGTACACTCTGTCAATGAATGGAAAGGCAAAGTAATTATGCTTAACTTTTGGGCAAGTTGGTGTGCGCCTTGCCAGTTTGAGATACCTCGATTTGTCCAATATCAGGAGCATTTTGCCGAACGTGGATTACAAATCATAGGCTTAGGATTAGATAGTGCAGAAAAACTGGCTAATGTTGAGCGCTCTTTGAGTATGAATTATCCCACCCTTGTCATCCCTGAAGAAGACCAAGCACGTTTGATGAAAAAATGGGGTAATGCTGAGAGCATTGTACCGTACACCGTTGTTATTGCCAGTGATGGCACAATGGAGTATATCCATCGTGGTATGCTAGACGACGATGCTTTTCGAAACTATGTGCTACCTTTATTAGAAGATCCTCTAAATAAATCATGAGGAGTGAGGAGATAAGCTAAATAAACAGAGGAGAAGAGCAATGATAAACCTAAAAAAAATAATAAGGCTCTCTTTTCTATTGCTCAGTTTTAGCTGTAGTTTATCTGCCGAAGTTAAATTAGCAACCAATCCGAATAATCAATTGCAGGGTTGGACATTAACCGAAAGCAACCTTGAGTTAAAAGTTGCACAAATACTTCCCGATCAAAATCGAGCGTTTCTAATGGCTCGTGGCTTCCCTAAAGAAATAGCAAATGACATTGCAAAGAGCTGCGTAATGCAAACAGTAGCAAAGAATGTTGCAGATACGAAAAATGCTAAGGCTATTACGATTAAGCTGAAAGATTGGCAAATCAAAATAGACGGTGAGCAGAATGAAAAAATTAAAGGCGTAAAGCTAAAAGAAATATGGGATAGTGAGTGGAAAAGTGATGATATAGCAACAGCTGCGCGTATCGCTTTCCGCTGGGCAACCTTCCCAACCGAACAGACATTTGAGCCGCATGGTGATTATAATTGGGGCATTACTAGCTTTGGTCTACCACCCAGTAGCATATTCGATCTCAATGTTGTTTGGTACGAAGGTGAAAACAAAAAAAGTGCGTGGATTCATAATATTATGTGTGCGGAGGATAAATAAGCATGTCTAAAAAAATGATTGTGCCAACAATTATACTAAGCTTAGTGCTTATTGTTCTTTACTTGGTTTTAGTGTTTTTTAAAGCAGCTCCATCATCACTAGAAAGTCAAAAAACCTCTGAACAAAACCAAACTACTTTACTCGCAAAACTTACTCCTTCTATGGTTGCACCTGATTTTACGCTAGTCGATATGGATGGTGAAAAGCATAGCCTAGCAAGTTACAAGGGTAAGCCGTTAATAATCAATTTTTGGGCAACATGGTGCCCTCCTTGTCGTGCTGAACTTCCATCAATGAATCGAGCATGGGCAAAGCTTAAAGATGAAGGCATTGCGATGGTTGCGGTCAATGTTGGTGAAAGCGAAGATACTATATTTGCATTCACAGGTGATTATCCGATTGATTTCACTGTCTTGCTGGATGAGTCTGGCGATATTATTAATAAATGGCCAATAAAAGGCTTACCAACAACCTTTGTTTTAGATAAGGAAGGTAAACTTGTCTATCGTGCAGTAGGTGGACGAGAATGGGATTCTGATGCTTTATTAGATATTGTTCGCCGTCTTAAATAAGGAATTAGGTATCATGGATCATGATTTTTGGCGAGAACGCTGGAAACAAAATCAAATTGGCTTTCACCAAGCTATTTATAATGAATATTTACAGCAGTATTGGGATCAACTAAATCTAGAATCAGGCAGCCAAGTTTTTTTACCACTTTGTGGTAAAAGCCTTGATAGCCTTTGGTTACGTTCTCAAGGTTATAAGGTGCTCGGTGTTGAAATCAGTGAATTAGCCGTTAAAGATTTTTTCAAAGAAAATAATTTAGATGCGGAAAAATCACAACAAGGTAAATTTTCACAATGGAAATATGAAGACATAACACTGCTACAAGGTGATTTCTTTGATTTATCTGCATCTGACTTAAAAGAGTGCAGAGCTGTTTTTGATCGAGCCTCTTTAATTGCATTACCTGAAGAAATGCGGATAAGTTACGTAAAACACCTTCAGAAAATTCTACCCAAACAAGCCAGTATTTTACTCATTACATTGGAATATGACCAATCAGAGATGCAAGGCCCTCCCTTTGCAGTGCTTGAGAATGAAGTCTTCCGGCACTATCAACAACACTTTTCTATCAAGGTTTTACATAGCGAAGATTTTTTGGAAAGAGCGCCCGAATTTAAAAAGAAAGGGCTAACAGCTTTGGTTGAAAAGGTATATTTGCTTAATCCGCTGTAATCTTTTTACAGTAATTGGCAACTGCCTAATTTGGCCTGTAAAACCTAAGCTTATTTCCTTGCGCCAAAAATAGCAGTACCAATTCGTACAATGGTTGCTCCTTCAGCAATTGCAGCTTCCATGTCGCCAGTCATGCCCATTGATAGCGTATCTAAATCAAAGCCTTGCTGATTTAACTTTTCTTGTAATTTTCTGACTTTAGCAAAGCTTGCCCGTTGCTTATCAAAATTAGATTCTGGTGCAGGGATTGCCATTAAGCCTCTTAAATTAACACCTGATAACTCTTGGATTTGTTTAGCCAAGGGTATTAACTCTGTTTCATTAATACCAGATTTAGAGGATTCACCACTGATATTAACTTGTAAACAGATGGATATAGCCGCTCTATTTTTAGGCTTTTGCTCACTCAAACGCTTGGCTATTTTTAATCGGTCAACTGAATGCACCCAATCCACTATTGCCGCAATGTGTTTGGTTTTATTGGATTGTATTGGACCAATAAAATGCCACTCAATATTTCTATTTTGCAAAGCCTCGGCTTTTTCTTGCATCTCTTGCACATAGTTCTCACCAAAGCAGACTTGATTACAGGCATAGGCTGTTTCTAAAGCAGAAATGGGGTGATACTTACTTACAGCTAAAAGCTTTACGCTGTTTGGCTCTCGTCCATATTTTTTCTCAGCTTCAAGGATTCTATTCCCGATTATCTGAAGATTTTCGCAGATATTTGGCATTGTGTTAGTTTTCACGAATTAATTACAAAAATAATAATTAAGCACATTTAGATGATGATGAACATAGATATTTAGGAATGTGCTTCATTAAAACAATAAAAAGCTAACAAACGGGTTAAACTCATGGACATCACACAACTGCTGGCTTTCAGCGTAAAAAATAAAGCATCCGATTTACACCTTTCTGCGGATATGCCACCGATGATTCGTGTCGATGGCGATGTGCGTAAAATCAATTTACCAGAGCTATCGCATAAAGAAGTGCATGGCATGATTTATGACATCATGAATGACCGTCAGCGTAAAGAATATGAAGAAAATTGGGAAGCTGACTTTTCATTCGAAATCCCCAATGTAGCTCGTTTTCGTGTAAATGCATTCAACCATAATCGTGGTGCGGGTGCGGTTTTTCGTACTATCCCCAGTGATATTTTATCGTTAGAAGACCTTAATGCACCGAGTATCTTTCGTGAACTATCCAAAAAGCCGAAAGGCTTAGTGCTGGTAACAGGGCCAACAGGTTCGGGTAAATCAACAACATTGGCCGCGATGGTTGATTACAAAAATGAAAACCAATATGAGCATATTCTAACCGTAGAAGACCCCATTGAATTTGTTCACAAAAGTAAAAAAAGCCTTGTTAACCAACGTGAAGTACATCGTGATACCAAGGGCTTCAATGAGGCTTTACGTTCAGCTTTACGTGAAGATCCAGACACCATTCTGGTAGGTGAAATGCGAGATTTAGAGACAATTCGCCTTGCCCTGACTGCTGCTGAAACAGGGCATTTAGTTTTTGGAACATTGCATACCACATCTGCACCTAAGACTATCGACCGTATTGTTGATGTATTCCCTGCCGCTGAAAAAGATATGGTGCGTTCCATGATTTCAGGCTCTTTAGAAGCCATTATTTCTCAGGCATTGTTAAAAAGAAATGGTGGTGGGCGTGTTGCTGCACATGAAATCATGATCGGAACACCTGCCGTGCGCAGCATGATTAAAGAAAATAAAATTGCACAAATGCGTTCAGCCATTGAAACGGGGCAACAATTTGGTATGCAAACACTGGATCAATGTCTGAGAAAATTAATTGCCGATGGCACCATTAGTCGTGAAGAAGCATTGAAAA
>JALVRY010000130.1 GCA_027024625.1 Thiotrichaceae bacterium | reverse complement strand
ACTCTCGCCTTTGCGGGAATGTGCTTCGGCGTGAGATTGGTGATAAGTTGTAGATATTTATTATCATTAGCGGCAGGCGCATGCCCGTACCCAAAACCTATAGATTCGGATGACAGGTTATATGCAATAGCTACGGACATAGGGCAAGGTTAGCGTGATTTGCGGCGCGGGTCAAATAGGGCAATAATTTGGTTCACCAAGAGGTATTCGCTTGCTCACTGCAACTTGCCCTATTTTTGTAACCAATTTGACAAATTCATTTAATATGTGTATAAATATTAAATGAACATAAAGTACGAATGGCACGAGCCCAAAAGACAAGCGACCCTTAAAAGTCGCGGCATAGATTTTGCGAGTGTTGAGTTTCTTGATTGGTCCACTGCGCTCACTGTAACAGATACGCGCCGAGACTACTCTGAGACGCGCTATGTCACCTTAGGTCTTATTCACAATCGTCTCCATGTTTGTGCTTGGTGTTATCGCGGTAGGAAAATACGTATTATCAGCCTAAGAAAGGCTAATGAGAAAGAAAGGAAAAGCTATGAACAAACCTAACCCCCTTATTGGAACTGATGGTGAAGTGCGACCACTTGACGATGGTTTTTTCAAAAAAGCAAAACGAGGACGCCCACCAATGCCCGCCGAGTTACGCAAAAAACGTGTTGATATAATGCTTGACCCTGATGTTCTCGCCTATTTCAAAGCGGGTGGGAAAGGTTGGCAAACCCGTATTAACAAAGCTCTGCGAGAAATTGCAGGACTTGAGCAATAATACGCCTTCTCCATCTATAATCAGTCCGCCGGATTGGTTGTTCTGGCTCAGCCAGACCAATTCCTAAGCGCTTTATCTGGCACTACTTTAAGATTTTTTTATGACTCGTTTTTCCACAGGTAAAACGCTTGACCTGACTGGTATACGTAAAACTTGTCGCAGACTTTCAGAGCATCCATTTTATGAACTTTTGGTGGAAAGGTGGTCAAACGAACATAAGGCTTAGGCGCCTCTAGAGTTTTCTTACAAGTCACCCCGCTTAATTGAAAATTGGGATTAGGAACCTCAAACGAAAGAGCAATAGCGTTTGTATCTATGTTATGTCGCTCTTGAATATTCTTAGCTTCCCTTGGAAGCCAACTCGGAATCCATCCCCGTTCAAAACTACCAGAAGCACTAACGGTCTCCCAGTTATCATATTGTTTGCTCAAATTATCGGAACAAGCGGTTAGTAAATATATTACCATTACCAAAGATAATTTAGACATTTTTATCATTTAGATTTCTCCTCTGGTAGAGGCTTGGGTTCTGGTTCTGGCTGAGCAGGAATAGGTATTGAAAGCCCATCCGTAAAATCTCCATTTTGCCCCATACCTGGAACTATATATTGAGAACAGATAGCAGAGCATGTTTGATTTGGGTTTGCTTCGGCTCCCTCTCTTCCCGCCCGATTGGCTGCCTGATCCTCTGCTTTATCAGAGGCAGGGTCACCTTTTAATTGGCCGTATACCTCACGCAAATTACTTAAAGTTTCCGCCTCTTTTTTGCCAACTTCTCCTAGTTTGGTGGCTTCACAATTCGCTTTACAGTGGAAAAACTTATCATTTCCTCTAGTGTTATCTGTCTGCATATTTTGATAATTTTCTTGGAATTTTCTTTGAGCTTCAAACCTAATTTTATCTTTTGGAGATACTCTGTCACCCGGACATGCACCTGACAAATTATTACACGCCTCCCCACTCGGATCCGTCGCATTCACCGGATCGTTGGCGACATAGGTGTAGAGGTTCATTTGGTCTTCATAGCCTATCGGGTCGGTCTGGAGGAAGCGGCCAAGGCGTGGGTCGTAATAGCGGGCGCGGTAATAATAAAGCCCGGTCTGCGCATCCAGCCTACGCCCCGTATATCTAAACGGTTGACCCGACAGGCTAACCCCACTCATCTCTTGGCCGTAAGGATCATACACATATTTTCCGCCCTCACTATCAAGCTTGCGT
>JALVRY010000129.1 GCA_027024625.1 Thiotrichaceae bacterium | reverse complement strand
AGTGCAATCAGCTCTGCTAGAAGCAATGGCGGAGCGACAAGTAACGGTAGCGGGTACGACGTATTCATTGCCTGATCCTTTTTTAGTCATGGCAACACAAAACCCCATTGAGCAAGAAGGCACATACCACTTGCCTGAGGCTCAAATGGATCGTTTTTTGATGCATGTTGAAGTGGATTACCCCAGTATTGCCGAAGAAAAAGCCATTTTGCAGTTATCTCGTAAAGAAATGCTAGAAGATGTACGCAGAGATAAAGCAGCAACAGAGCCTGTCGTTAGCTCAGAAGATATTCGCGAAGCCCGTGAAGAAGTTCTGGGTATTTACATGGCAGAAAATGTCGAAGAATATTTGCTACATTTAGTGATGGCATCACGCAAACCAGAGAAATATGCACCTTCTTTAAAAGGGCAGATTGCCTACGGTGCTAGCCCTCGTGCAACCCTAGCCCTAGATCGTTGTGCAAGAGCTTATGCGTGGTTGGCGGATCGTGATTTTGTTAGCCCTGAAGATATTCAAGCTATTGCCCATGATGTTTTGCGTCATCGTATTTTGCTGAACTTTGAAGCAGAAGCAGAAGGCTATACCAGCAATAAAATCATTAACGAACTTCTTAATCTTGTATCCGTTCCTTAATAAAACGAATAAAAATGAATGAAAACGGCGATGGCATCGTATTTTCTAGCCTAAAGTCATTACTGGCACTGCATGCAAAAGCAAGAGTGCTAGTGTTGGGGCGAACAAAAATACGTGCAAAAAACATAGGTCAGCACCTGTCTGTCTTTAAAGGACGTGGCATGGATTTTGCTGAATCTCGCCCCTATCAGCCTGGGGACGATGTGCGTACGCTTGATTGGCGAGTTACAGCCCGTACAGGTAAACCACACACAAAAGTTTTTCAAGAAGAGCGAGAACGTCCTGTATTAATTTGGGTGGATATGCGTAGTGCCATGTTTTTTGGTACGCAAGGCTCGTTTAAATCCGTTGTTGCGGCAGAACTTGCGGCATTATTGGTCTGGAAAACTAAGGACGATGGTGATCGTGTAGGCGGTATGGTTGTTGCCTCTAATAAGCATATCGAGGCGAAACCTGCTCGCACAAAAACAGGTATTGTGCAATTTTTGAAACAAATTGCTGAGTTTTCACAACAGCAAGCCGCATCACAATCTGCTGTTTCTAATACATCACTAGCGGATGATTGGCGACGCTTGCGTCGAGTTGTGAGTACGGGTAGTCGTGTTTTTATTCTTAGTGATTTTCGTGGTGTAGATAAAGTAGCATTGCGACAATTAATTGCGATTCAGCAACATGCAGAAATTACCCTAATTCCCATTACTGATCCCTTAGAAAATCAATTACCTGAGACAGAAGAACTGCGTGTGACATCGGGTAAACGCTTTTTTACTATCAATTTAAAAAACCGAAAATGGGTTAAAAATTACGAAAAGAAAACGCAAGATCGCTTGCAATCGCTAAAGTCATTTTCACGCAAATATCGTCTGGCTTGGATCACTATGTCCACTGCTGACGACTGCAATGAGCGTTTAAGAAAGCTAGTTGGTGCATTACGATGACGGCAAAAAATCTACAGACACTGGCGGATAATGCGGTAAAAGCTTTGCCTCAAGCACCACACACACAAAACATTGCACCCATGCCGATGCAAACCGCACAGGCACAGGATATTCCTATCCGAGATATTCATTTGCCAGAGGCTATTTCATGGTGGCCGCTAGCTCCGGGTTGGTGGGTAATGTTGGCGTTGATTATTTTGTTGATTGTCTTGTTTTGGCTGACTCGCCGTAAAAAATCAACAAAAGATATGCGTCCATCCATTCATCAACAAGTGATGTTTGAATTAAAAAATGTTTACCAAATTAAGGATGATCGCTTATTTGTGCAAAAACTTTCAGAATTATTGAAGCGTGTGGCGATTACAAAATATGGTCGGCGAGCTTCGGGCTTGACGGGTGAACGATGGTTAAAATTTTTAGATTCAAAATGGGATAAAACTAGCTTTACGCGGGGAAAAGGGCGGGTATTGCTTGATTTACCGTATCGAAAAGATCCGCAGTCAGACCGTAAGGCATTAGTTGGATTAGTCAAACAATGGCTAGAATTTCAAACAACAGAGAGTAAGAAGACATGATAAAAAATAGCATCAAGACTATTTGTCTTTCCACTTCGCAGGTGGTGGCTTATGTTTGAGTTTCAGTGGTTGTGGGCATTATTGGCTCTGCCTTTGCCTTTGTTAGTGCGTTGGTTATTTAAGCCAGTGAAGTCGTCACAAGGTGTTGCTTTAAAAGTCCCGTTTATTGAAGATTTTCAACAAAGTGGTAACTCTCTTGCCTTAAAAAGCAGTAAATTGTTGATCTTATTTTTTGCAGGCTTAGCTTGGATTGCTTTGGTGATTGCATCGGCTAGACCTATTTGGATTGGTGATGCGGTTCAGCTACCCGTGTCTGGACGTGATTTGATGTTGGCTGTTGATTTGTCTGGCAGTATGCAGGAGCAAGATTTTGAATTGAATGGTCGCTTGGTTGATCGTTTAGTGGCAACAAAAGCGGTAGCAGGTGATTTTATACAACGACGTAAAGGGGATCGAATTGGCTTGATTCTTTTTGGTGATCGAGCTTATTTGCAAGCACCGTTAACCTTTGATCGTAAAACCGTAACGACTTTGCTATTTGAGTCAGCCTTGGGTTTGGCGGGTGAAAAAACAGCAATTGGTGATGCGATTGGTTTAGCGGTAAAACGTCTGCGAAAAGAAAATGATCAGGAACATATTTTAATTTTAATGACAGATGGAGCAAATACAGCGGGCGTGGTTAGCCCACAAGAAGCGGCATCATTAGCTGCTCAGGAAGGTTTGAAAATTTATACAGTGGGGATTGGCTCTGAGCGTGGGTTTGCCGCCAATGTTTTTGGCTTTAATTTACCAACACAAAACACCGATTTGGATGAAAGAACCTTAAAAGCAATCGCACAAATTACGGGCGGAAAATACTTTAGAGCACGAGATACTCAAGAATTTCAACAAATTTATGATGAGTTAGATAAGTTAGAGCCCGTGGAAAAAGATGTAGAAAGCTGGCGACCACAGACGGAGCTGTTCCGCTGGCCCTTATCTTTAGCGGTATTATTCAGTTTGTTGGCCTTACTGATACGGAGGTTTGCAGCCTAATGAATCAGTCCATTGAGCACATCGTCGAAAATTTTCATTTTATTTATCCAGATTGGTTATGGCTGTTACTACCCTTGCTGTTGATACTGTTATGGCTGGGTAAATCAAAAAATAATGATAGCTTGTTACACAAATTGGTTGATCCTAAATTAGCTCCCTTTGTATTAGTGGGAGAAGAGGGTGGCAATAGCCGAACTTTGCTTTGGCTAAGTGCATTGATATTTAGTATTGCTGTCATTGCAATGGCAGGACCAAGTTGGAATAAAGTTAAGCAAGCTGCGTTTAAAAAGCAGCAGGCATTGGTCATTGCGTTGGATTTATCGAGTTCAATGTATGCCAAAGATCTGCAACCTAATCGTTTAGTGCGCGCCCGCTTTGAGCTAATCGATTTGTTAAAGCAACGTAAAGAGGGCTTAACGGGTTTGGTTGTTTATGCGGGGGATGCTTTTGTTGTTTCGCCGTTAACGGATGATGCAGATACCATCGAGGCTCAGGCAAAGTTATTAGACCCTAATATAATGCCAGTGCAGGGCAGCGTAGCTTCTATTGCGATTGATAAATCAATGCAACTATTGCAACAAGCTGATGCAAAAGATGGGCAGATTTTATTGGTGACAGATGAAATAGCTGATGCAGCTACGGCAATTGAAGCAGCAAAAAAAGCTAAGCAATCGGGTGTGCAAGTTTCTGTATTAGCTATTGGTAGTACGGAAGGTTCACCGATTCCCTTGCCTCGTGGTGGCTTTATTAAAGATGCTCAAGATAATATTGTTTTGGCAAAAATTAACCCATCAGAAATGCGAGCAGTTGCTCAGGCAGGTGGCGGAATCTATGTTGTCTCTGATATTGGAGATCAAGATTTAAACCGCTTAGTTGCCCAGTTTTCTTCTAATTCACCCGATAATCTAGTGAAGAATAAAGAAAAAGAAGTAGAAGCATGGATTAATGAAGGTGTTTATCTGATTTTGTTATTGCTACCGCTAGCTTTATTGGCTTTTCGTAAGGGGTATTTAGCCAGCATTTTATTGGTTTCTGTTGTTTTATCTCAGCCTGAACCTGCGATGGCGTTAACATGGGATGACCTATGGTTTACCGCAGACCAGCAAGGGCAAAAAGCCTTAGAAAAGGGAGATGCAAAACAAGCAGAGGAGAAATTTGTTAATCCAATATGGAAGGCAAGTGCGGCTTATAAAGCTGGTGATTATCAAAAATCACTACAAGGCTTTTCGCAAGATAATTCTATTGAAGGTTTATACAATAAAGGGAATACGCTGGTTAAACTAAAAAAATACCCAGAAGCCATTAAAGCCTATGAAGCGGTACTAAAGCAAAATAAAAACCATGCAGATGCCAAATATAATTTGGAGCTGGTCAAAAAGTTATTGGATCAACAAAAAAAGCAGAATCAGCAACAGAAAAATCAGCAAAATCAACAGCAGAAACAAGACCAAAGTCAGTCAAATCAGCAGCAGCAACAAAATCAAAACCAACAGCAGCAGGGTAAAGGCAAAGATTCTGAGCAGAAAAAACCATCAGACGACAAAAAAGGAAAAGAAGGCGACACGACGCAATCTGATCAAGAAAAAGCCGCAGAAGAAAAGGAAAAACAAGCCCTAGAAGACTGGAAAAAGCAGCAAGAGGCTGACAAAGATAAAAAGAAAGATGGTGAAGCACCAAAAGATGCAAAAGAAATGAACGAACAACAGCGAGAACAAAAACAAGCCACCGAGCAATGGCTACGCCGCATTCCTGATGACCCATCAGGGCTATGGCGACGTAAATTCCGCTATCAATATGGTCGCCGTAACCAACCACGTTCGGTTGGTAAACCTTGGTGATGTGTTTAGGAGACCTTCTTTTGAATAACTGGTCTTTTCGCTTCACATCGTGCTAATAAAGACAAGCCTTTAATCTGCGTTTATTTGCGTGCATCTGTGGTTAATTATCAGTTGGATGGTACTACAAAGCCTCTTCAGCCTTGCAAGCTTCATCAATCAATTTATTAAACCAGTCAAATTGACGTAATACAGACAGGTTGCTGTCTTTTTGTAGTTGTTTACAATGGGGGGCGTGGAATATGGGGGGGATTTGTTCTAGGCAGTTTTGGGCATCTTGAACTTTTCCGTCATTCGCGTAGTTGCAAGCTAGCATGTAAATCGAGTGATAGTTGCGTAGCTCATCGAGTTTCATTAGATAGGTTTCTAGCTGTTGGTATAGGTTGTATTCTTTGCCATCCTCGTTGATGTTGTTGGCTTCATTTAGTGTTTCTTCACCATCGTAGCCTTGCATATCATCAAAATAATCAGGGGCAGCGAGCATGATTTTCTCGAATGCATTCATGGCTTGGTTAATATAGTAATCGTCTTTACTGTTGCTTATTGCTAGGCAGTAGTTAGCGTAACCAATATGCAGCAGTGCTTCGGTATCATTTCCTTGATCGATGATGTAGGTTTTCCAGTAGTCGATAGCACGTTGCCATGCTTCTGAATATTCTTCTTCTAATGCCCGTGCTTTTAGGTTACTACTGAAACTGAGGTTATTTTCTTTGATAAGTGTGTGTAAAGTATCTTTTTCGCTGGATGATAAAGTGTAATCAACAGGATGATTAAGCAGGGCTTCTAACTGTTCTTCCGCGATATTTTCTCGCTGTTGGTAGTACTCAAACTTATCTTGTAATAAGTTAAATTCTTTTTGTGACCTTTGTTTGTCTAATTCTAATTCTTTTTTTAAAGCCTGTAGTTGCTCACGTTGTTCACCAATAGCTTGCTGTAGATTAGCAATTTGATTAGTTTGAAATTGTTTATTTTCACTCTCCTTTGCTGAACTTTGTAGTAATTTATTCAAGGTGGTTTTGTATTTTCTGTTAAAGCTCAGAATAAACCAAATTAGCCCTAATAACATTGCCGCAAGCACAAAGGTAATCCACATAAACCATTGTACTTGCTCAGATAAGCTTTGATTTTTACTAATAACGCTGTTTCCAACCAAACTGAACTGTTGCAGCTTATTATCGAGCTGAGTTTGTTGAGCTTTTAGCTGTTTGATGTCTTCACGCAATGCGGTATTGCCTGCAAAAAGTGAAACAGGTTGTAGTAGGG
>JALVRY010000128.1 GCA_027024625.1 Thiotrichaceae bacterium | reverse complement strand
GAGTTTAACCTGTGCTACAGGTGGTAATACGGTCTCTGCCTGAAGTGCCGAAATACAAAGTGTCGAAATTAAGCAGCTAAATACCACTCGTGTCTGCCCGTTTTTTGTTATTCTCATTGGTCGTCTCAAGATATTTTTAGTTATTATTACTCCTTATAGAATATCTCCCCTAAACCCGAACTTAATAGTATGGTCACTGCCATGGATGATGAAAAGTTACTGCGATATAGTCGCCAAATATTGCTACCCGAAATTGACATTCAAGGTCAAAAAACATTGCTTAACTCACAGGTGATGATTATTGGATTGGGCGGATTAGGCGCTCCTGTTGCTATGTATTTAGCCGCAGCGGGAATAGGTAAACTCACATTAGTTGATTTTGATCATGTTGAACTCAGTAATTTGCAGCGACAAATCATTCATGCCACAACTAGCATTGGCTTATCAAAAGTTGCATCCGCAGAAAAAACCTTATGTGAAATTAACCCCGGCATCGAATATCAGCTCATTAATGAAAAATTATCAGAAAATAAATTAAAAAAACTCGTGCAAAAACAGGATGTTGTTGTTGATTGTACGGATAATTTCCCGATACGCTTTGCTATCAATAAAGCCTGTGTTAATAGTCAAACACCTTTAGTTTCAGGGGCGGTTATTCGAATGGAGGGGCAGGTGACAACATTTGATTATAAGCAAGCAGATAGAGGATGTTACCAGTGCCTTTATAGCAAAGAAGGAGAGATGGAAGACACATGCAGCACCACTGGGGTCTTGGCTCCCGTTGCTGGAATCATCGGTAGCATCCAAGCTACCGAGGTATTAAAACTTTTAACAGGCCTACCTACATTATCAGGCAGGCTACTTATATTAGATGCTAAGTATATGGAATGGCGTGAAATGAAACTGAAACAAGATAGCAATTGCCCTACTTGCTCTACGTCATAATTGGTAGGGATACTGGATAAGTGCTAGTATTCTCACAGTTTTCAAATCTAGGAATTTTTTATGTCTAAAGAGTTTTATGAATCCAAAGAACGTCGCATTTTATTGGCAATGCGCAAGACTTTGTCTAAAATTATTAAAGATTTAACCCCCACTGATGCTACTGTTGAATATCCCTTAAAAACGGGTACTGTTGAAGATATAAAAGTATGTTTAAGTCTAATTGCAACCCGTGAAAAAGAATTAGCCGACCAAGCAGGTATATCACCTTCAATGCCACGCTTCATTGATGAACAAGATGAAGTTGACACAAATGTTGTTTCAATTGACTCTTTAAGGAACAAGTAATGCCAGAAGAACACAGCAAAGAAGATATGATAAACATCACGCAAGCTGTTATTGCCTATCTTGATGAATGGAAATTAACACCGGATCAAATGATTGAGCTGATAGGTCTGCCTGAGAAAACAAAATCTCGCCATATCCAACAGTATCGTAATAGAGACAAAGCTTTTCCACAAACAGAAGAGGTCATGACTCGCATTGATCATATCAGCGGCATTGCAGATGCTTTACGCACGACTTTTCCGTTTAGTCAGCAAATGCGTTATTTGTGGTTACGCAAGCCTCATCGTCGTTTTCGTAAGAAACGCCCTATCGAAGTTATTTTCAATGAAGGTATACATGGTCTGATGCGTGTTCGTGTCGAAGTTGACTGCACATACGGTTGGGTTAACCCTAAAAACTGAATCTGCGACTTTATTATGGCACAGTCAATAAGCTACTGATCCAAATAGAACTCAAGAAACATAAAAACCAAAGATAAACATGTCAGATAAAAGCACATTACAAGAAATTCGTGAAAATATAGATTCGATTGATGACCAAATGCTTGAACTCATGAATTCTCGAGCAAAATGGGCAGAAAAAGTTGCAGAAGCAAAACAAGGAACTGAGCAAACTGGCGATAAGAAAATTATGTTTTATCGCCCTGAGCGAGAAGCACAGATACTCCGCCGAATGATTTCGCAAAATACAGGCCCACTACATAATGAGCAGATCACTCGAATCTATCGTGAAATCATATCATCATGCTTATCATTAGAAGAGAAACTTAATATTGCTTTCCTCGGCCCTGTTGGAACATTTTCTCAAACTGCCGTACATAAGCACTTTGGACATTCGGTTATCGCACGCCCCTGTGAAACTATCGACCTAATCTTTCGAGAAGTGGAAGCAGGCTCAGCTCATTATGGCGTTGTTCCTATTGAAAACTCTACAGAAGGGGTCATTACACATACATTGGATAGCTTCGTAGACTCTTCTCTGCGAATCTGCGGTGAAGTAGATTTAAGAATTCATCAGAATTTGATGTGCCAGCAAGAGAATTGGCATGATGTTAAACGTGTGTACTCACACCAACAGTCACTTGCACAATGTCGACGTTGGCTAGATAGCCACTTACCGAAGGCTGAACGTATTCCTGTTAATAGCAATACCGAAGCCGCTCGTCTAGCCTGTGATGATAGTGAGGCCGCCGCGATTGGAGGTCAACAGGCTGCTGAAGTCTATGGTATCAAGGTGGTTCAAATGAATATTGAAGACCAACCAAATAATACAACACGTTTTTTAATCATAGGCGAGCAAAAAGTCCCTCCAAGCGGTAAAGACAAAACATCATTGCTAGTGTCTACAAGTAATAAACCTGGTGCTTTATATAATTTGCTAGAACCATTGGTGAAAAACGGCCTAGATATGACGCGAATTGAATCGCGCCCTTCACGCTGCGTCAACTGGGACTATGTCTTTTTTCTTGATGTTATCGGGCACGAAAAAAACGAGAAACTCAAAATAGCATTAACTGCGCTGAAGCAAGAAGCAGAATACGTTAGAGTGCTAGGTTCATACCCCGAAGCTGTTTTGTAGTTTTTATAATGAAAAGAAATCTTATTGATTAACGAATAAAGCACTCAGACTATAATTAATAAAGGTTCTCTAAGACAATAAATGGCAATAAAAATGGAACAAAAAACATGGAAGTATGCGGTCTCTGCCATTCAGGAGTTAAATCCTTATCTCCCCGGCAAACCGATAGAAGAAGTAGAACGAGAATTAGGGTTAGAGCAAGGCACAACACTTAAGTTAGCATCAAATGAAAACCCGCTAGGAGCAAGCCCTAAAGCAATTGCAGCAGTACATGATAGCCTTAATGACTATTATCTTGATTCCAGCAACACAAGCCGAACGATGCGAGCCTTAGAGTTATATCCAGACGGCAGTGGTCATTCACTTAAAAAGAAGCTTGCAAAAAAGCTCTCTTCAGACAATAACAAAATATCACCCGATCAAATTACCTTAGGCAATGGTTCAAATGATGTTTTAGATTTAATTGCACGTAGCTTTTTAACAATACGTCGTGATGCGGTATTTTCTGAATATGCTTTTGCTGTATATCCTATCATTACAAAAGCGGTCAGCGCTGGAATGGATATTGCGGAAGCCAACCCAGAAGACCATAGAATGCCTTACGGGCACGATCTTAATGCCATGTTACACCAAATTCGTGGCAATACTTATATAGTATTCATCGCAAACCCCAATAATCCAACTGGAACATGGCTTAATAAAAATGAACTAGATAACTTCATGCAGCAAGTACCTAGCCACGTCATTGTCGTCGTTGATGAAGCCTATTGCGAATATGTTGATCGCGGGGTTTATCCAAATACAGTTGATTGGTTAAGCAAATATCCAAACCTCATTGTGACGCGAACCTTTTCAAAAATTTATGGCCTAGCAGGACTACGCATAGGTTATTCTGTTTCCAGCCCTGAAATTGCAGACTTATTAAATCGTGTACGCCAACCTTTCAACGTGAATAGCTTGGCTCTACTCGCTGCTGAAGCCGCTTTGGATGATGATGAGCATGTAGCAAGAAGCAAAAGAAGCAATCTAGAAGGCTTGGAACAATGGATGAGTGCATGTAAAAAGAGACAAATTGACTATATTCCGTCTGTTGCTAACTTTTTAACGATCAAAGTTGGCGAACACGCCGCGTTAATCTACGAAGCTTTGCTACGAGAAGGAGTTATTGTGCGTCCCATAGCTAACTATAATTTGCCACAACATTTACGCATTACCATTGGAACTGAAGAACAAAATAATCGCTGCATCGCAGCCTTGGATAAGGTTATGAACCTGTGAGCCAATTTCAAATTCATCAATTAACAATTTTTGGAGTCGGACTAATTGGTGGCTCCTTAGCTATGGCTCTTAAAAAAGCGAATTATTGCCAAAAAATAGTCGGCTGTAGCCGTAACGAATCTCACCTACAGCATGCTGTAGAGCTAGATGTCATTGATGAGTATTACCTTGACCCTGCAAAAGCAGCTGAAAATGCCGATATGATATTGCTAGCCGTTCCCCTTGGGGCAATGGAAACGGTATTAAAGCAAATTAAGAACTCCCTCTGTAGGGATGCCATTATCACCGATGCTGGTAGCTCAAAGGCTAGTGTTATCCAAGCCGTAAAAAACGTATTTGGAGCCGATTACTCTCAATTTGTTGCAGGACATCCTATCGCAGGACGGGAACAGAGTGGCGTAGATGCAGCTATTGATAATTTATACATAGGACGACGCACTATCCTAACGCCGCTAAGTACAACTAATGAATTAGCAGTGCAAGCCGTTGCTGCGATGTGGGAAGTTGCAGGAGCAAATGTTGAAATTATGGAGGTTGAACAACATGACAAGGTACTAGCTGCAACTAGTCATCTTCCTCATTTATTAGCATTTAACTTAGTAGACACTCTTGCAAAATCTAAAGAAAGTGAAGATATCTTTCGCTATTCAGCTGGTGGTTTTAAAGACTTTACTCGCATCGCCTCTAGCGATCCCGTAATGTGGCGAGATATATGCATCGCTAACCGCAGCGCCATCCTTGAAATGATCAGTGAATACCAAAGTAGTTTAAATCAGCTTGCTAGATATATTGATAATGAGGATGCAGATGCTGTAATCGATATTTTTTGTAACGCAAAACAAGCAAGGGACATCTTCATAAAAAAACTAGAGAAATAAATAATTTACAAACCAAATTACTACAAATCGGCCTAACCACACTCGAAAAAAAATTCAAAAATTTATTATGCAAATAAAGCTACAAATGCTTACGTGTTACAACGAACAAGCCTAATATTTTATGCCAAAAGGGCCAAATCAACAGACTTCCAAACAAAGCTAGCCAATATGCCCATGTATTTGGGCTATTACCAGTCACACCTAACAACCAAAGATTAATTAGCAAATACGTGCTAAGAACGATACTAATCATAAAGATTTGCTGCCAAATAATTAGAGGGTTAATCCGCTCAGAAAACCTCAAGGCAAAGTACAAAACAATTGTAAAACCCAACGCATGTTGCCCGAGTATCGTTCCATACAACGTATCGACCAACAAACCGACAAACCAAGCAAGCAATAATGATATACGACGAGGCAAAACTATTGCCCAATGTATCAAAGTTAATGCAATCCAATCTGGTTTCCATGCAGATATTGCATCAGGCAAAGGTAATATAGTCAGCATAATTGCAATAATAACTGATGTAACAACTGCCCCTGTAAAACGCAAACTTACCCTATCCATTATTCCCCGCCTCCTTAGTCAAAGTTTCCTTTGAATCATTCTTTGCAGGGCTTGAGCTATCTTGCGCATCTACTGAATTTTCTACATTTACCTCTTTACCTTTCCACACCAGTAATACTTCACGACTAGTGTCATAATTTACATAGGTTTCTGCTTTTACCGATAAAAATGGATCATCTGGCTCAAACTTTACCTCAATTACCTTTGCTACGGGATAATTCGCTGGAAACAACTGACCGAAGCCCGAGCTGACATATACATCCCCCGTTCGTACATCTGCATTCGCAACAACATCTTTTAGCTTAAGTAAGTTAAGTTCACCTGTTCCCGTTGCCAAGGCACTTTGACCATTTCTTTTATTATAAACGGGTATTGTATGATGGGGATCAGTAAGTTGAATTATGGTCGATGTAAAAGGCGAAACTTCAATAACTTGACCATATATGTTACCAACACTAAGAACTGGTTGGCCAACAGTCACGCCTTGATCTTCACCCATATTAATTGTCGTTTCTTGCCTAAAATTCCCTCGTGTAATACTTAGAACATCTGCAAGTGAAAATTTATGGTAGCTCTTTGGCTTCGCTGCAAGTTGCTTACGCAAATTTTCATTTTCAGCTTTTAAGCCTTGAAAAAGTTGCTGTTGTGCAGATGAAAATTCTAATTTTTTTCTAAAAAACTGATTTTCTTTA
>JALVRY010000127.1 GCA_027024625.1 Thiotrichaceae bacterium | reverse complement strand
TACGCCTGAAACACAATCATCAGAAAATACAGAAAAGCTTAGTGACTCACTCAAAAGTCTGATACTCCTCAAGGCAATTATTGCAGCGGCAAAAGCCGATGGACATATTTCTGAAAAAGAGCTTACGACTATTCAAGATGAACTCAGTAAATTGAACCTTGATTTAGACATTAATGCTCTCATCCAAAGTGTGGATGCTGATCCTGAAAGCATTGCAAAACATGTAAGCAACACAGAACTTGCGGCGGAAGTTTATCTAGTTTCTAACCTTGTAATTGACCAATCCAATCCAGCAGCCAAGGCATACCTGGACTCTCTTGTTAAAGCATTAAAGCTACCAGATGAATTAGTACAAGCCCTATCTGACTCAAAGGAGTAAACTTTGCTTGGTCTAAGCTTATAGAATTATTGATACATGCCAAGCACTGAAACAACTCATCGATACAGGGACACTTTTCAACATGCTTCCCCTGCTCTCTTATCAGGAAAACTACGTACAAAAAATGAAGATTTTATTGTTGATGAAATCCCAACAGTTACTCCTGTCGGATCAGGTGAACATATATGGTTGAAAATAAAAAAATCGGGTGAAAATACTGATTGGGTTGCAGGAATGCTCGCTCGTATAGCGGGTGTTAAACGTAGAGATGTAAGCTACGCAGGTATGAAAGATAAAAATGCTGTTACAACACAGTGGTTTAGTATCTACTTACCTAGAAAGACCTCACTTAATTGGCAAGCAGATTTACCTGATAACATCAACATTCTGGAAGAGACTCGCCACGAAAGAAAACTTCGCCTTGGAACCTTACAGGGAAACCACTTCGAAATTACACTGCGCGACTGTGAATACATTAACGGTGGTAATAAAGAAAAAGTAGAACAACGTATCCAAGATATTCGAAACACTGGTGTGCCTAACTACTTTGGAGAGCAACGCTTTGGTCGAGACTTCAACAATTTAAAAAAAGCTGAAGCATGGTTTGCTGGAGAATTTCATCCCAAAAAACGCAATCTACAAGGTATTTTCCTATCCTCTGCCCGCTCATGGATTTTTAATCAAATACTCTCTCAACGTGTACAGCAAGGAAACTGGAATCAAGCCATTAAAGGCGATGTATTCATGTTTGATACTAGCCGTAGCTGGTTCACTTCTGCATTAGATAACTCTATTCTTCAGCGTGTAAAGAATCATGAAATACACCCTACTGCTGCATTATGGGGGCAAGGAGAGCTAGCAAGTGAAGAAGACATGCGTCTTATCGAAGATGCAGTTGGACAAGAAAATCAGCATTTCATCGATGGCTTATGCAAAAACAAACTAAAACAAGAACGTCGAAAATTACGGCTATCTTGCCATGATCTCAGCTATAAATGGCTTAATTCCTCTGATTTGCAACTTGAATTCTCCCTTCCATCGGGTACTTATGCTACTTCACTCCTAAAAGAATTGATTATTTTTTAACCAAACTGGAGGTATTTCCTCCTGATATAAAATACCCTAGTTAAATTTATGGTATTTATCTGTATAAAAAAACAATGGCTTAGAGCACATTTGCCTAAACTATCCAGTCCTTTACAATTCGCAACCAAGTTTATAAGAATCTACTAATATAGCTAATTAATACTGATTAACTATTTTTTTTATCTGTTAGCTATTTTTAACATTTAAGTGGAAAAAACTAGTGAGGACTAGAAGATGAAACATTTTACAGGTTTAGTACTAACATTAATTTTAGGCTTAGTGATAACCGCAACAGCGCAAGCTGGTCAATCCTGTGCGACACACAACGCATCAGACATTAGAGCAAGAGCATCACAATATCAAAAAATAATAAACAAATATTCACATCAATACGGTGTAGACAGTCGCCTTATCACTGCCATCATTACAAGCGAGTCTTGCTTTAAAATCAAAGCACGCTCACATAAAGGAGCTGTTGGTTTAATGCAGCTCATGCCAAGAACAGCTAAGCGTTGGGGCATCAAAAACCGCCGCAACCCAGATCAAAACATACATGGCGGAACTCGCTACATCGCCCACTTACTCAATCGTTTTAATGGTAATGTTAAGCTTGCCATTGCCGCTTACAATGCCGGTGAAGGCAATGTTGACAAACATCATGGTATCCCTCCATTTAAAAGCACCAGAAAATACGTGAAAAATGTTGTTCTCGTTTATTCAAAATTAGGAGGACATAAGTTACGTATGCGAGCCAAACCATCAAAAAAATCTCGCACCTCAGAACGTAGAAGATCACAAAAAACAAGCAAGTTAGACTTTTCTTTTGATGCTGAAATCATTAGGAAACTTCTCAAGCAAAGCTAAAAGTAGCTTATCTGTATATAAAAAAAAGCCGAAACTTAGTTCGGCTTTTTTTATGTCTCAATTCAAAACTTAAAATTAATGCTTACTTGCATGATACAGAGGCTTCATGTCCTTTATTTTCGTAAAAATCCATTTCTAAAGTACTTCCAGCATAACGAATTTCATCTGCTCCGGTAATTTTTGGCTTAACTCCATTACATGCAAGTTCGACAAGAACAGAACCTTCACCAGTAAAACTAAAGTTAATATTCTTACCATCACCAGTAACAGAAAGTAATTCTGAACGCTGTGGTAGCCATGAGATATGCGTTACTTTGTCCATATTTGAACCAAGATTGATAGTATAATCACCACCATCTTGATCTAAAAATACGTAGTTTTCATTGTATGCATACCAACCTTTAACTGACTTTATTTGATAATCATCATCCATTTTTAATGCTTGTTTACCAAAATTAGCACCTGAGACTTTTACATTAACGGTATTCGCTACTCTATTGATATTTAAAGAAGCTTTTCTGTATTCAGTCATGCGCTGAGCTAAGTCAGCACCCGTAATGAACTCTGCATCCAATTCATTTGCTGCTTTACTAATAACACTGTCAAACATATCAACAGTATAACCTTCTTCTTTTACAGATGTTGTTGGTCCATAATCATGCCAAGGCCAGTGCATAACAGGTTGATTTGCATGGAGTGCTAACTCATCCATCTCATTTGACCAGATTTGTTTGGTTTCTTCCGCTGTATGCTTTAAGAAACCCATATTGGTGAAGTCAAAGGTCATATTAGGGCTGAGATACGCCTTCTCTGACTCAGGGCTTAAAAAACCCATTGCATTAACAAAACCTGCACCAACACCAGAATAACCGCCACTCAAGTAGCTCACATGTTTTGAAATTTCATTTGCTGTACGAAGGTCTTCTGGTGCACCTGGTACTGCCGCACCAAGATTTGTAAGATTTAAACCTTTCTCAATTTCTTTACGAGAATCGGCAAATTGAAATTTAATCTGAGCATCCGTCAGCTTGTTGGTATCATGTGGATGTGTATACGAATGTGTGCCAATTTCATTACCTAGAGCCATATATTTTTGATATAAGGGAGCTGAAACATTCCAGTCAGTATATTCACCTTTAGCTTTGTCATTACCTACATTAATGTAGTAAGAACCAACAAAATCATACTTTTCTTTCCATTGCTCAAGCAAACTAAGTAAAGGAACTTCAACTGTTGAAATTTCTTCCTCAAACATGCTTTGATCCATATCGTTTCGTGATACAAAGATAGAATCTTGACGACCTAGCTTTAGAGAAACAACAGGATCATCCCCCATGCTACTCCATTGAATTGCATACCACATAAGATTTGCATCAGTCATTTGTTGTACAGTCGCAAAATGCACATTACGCCCACCTGTTTGTGTAGCAATAACCGCATCATGCTTTTCTTTACCATTAATGACTTGCTCCGCTAGAACCGTTGCTTTTCTACCCGCCACTGGTACAAAATAATCTGTGTAATTCTTTTCATACTTTTGAATAAGCTCATTTGAATCATAGTCAACAAGTACAGGATGATCTTCGTCTGAGCTTCTTACTTCAATATTTACAGGGCCCGCACCATCAATCCGTGTTACACCTAAGATGCTCTTCATTGTTGCATAAGCATCACCTTCAACACTGTCACCATTTTCTTTATTGGTCAGCAAATTTCCCGCAGATACAACGCCTATATTGTACTTATGCACAGCCAATGAAAGATTTTGTTTAATTTTATCATACGATGCATCAGGTACAGCAGGCATATAAGGGAAGATCAAACTATCATAATTAATAATTTTATTGAGATCAGTTAAATCACTTTCATTAATTAAATCAAAGGGGACACCAGCCATCATGGTTTGCATTTGCACACTCATAAAAAGCTGAGCATAAGATTTATCTGCCCAAAATTGTTTTTTACTGGTCTCAGAGTAAACAATCGCAACCTTTGTGCCATTTTTTACAGGCTTAGGTAAATCTATTTTATTGAGAACATATTGATTCTTGTCATTGTAGAAACTAGGTAGGAAAACTGAATCATTGACATCAAGAATCAAGTTAACTGCAGAAGAACTGGGTGTTCCTAATTGGCTCTCAGGGATAACCAATTCAAGAATACTCCCTGTTGCTCCATCACTTGCATTTGCATATTGTAATGGCCCTACAACAAAGTTTTGTGCAGCAGCACCCGTGTATAAATAGGGCTTATTATCAGTGTGAATATTAACATTAAACTCAGCCCCACCTGTTGAACCAAAAACTTGATAACCTGTATCTACATTTTGATCTGTATTTAACCATAATGTAGTACCTGCTTTTATCTCACCCTGCTTACGAACAAGTGCAAATTTATAGCTTTTATCTTCATAGCGACCATATAGTTCAAAGCCATTAACAGGAGTACCAGAGGTTAGATCCAAACGATCTCCTTGTGTCCAATCATTGATTTTTCCATCAACAACTATCGCAGCAGATGCACTACTAGCAAGGGCAATACTTGCTGCTAGGCTTGAAATGACTCCAACAGTTTTTAATGTTTTAGCGGCTTTATTTAACATGACGATATCCTATTTACACATGATTTAGCTAGACGTTTCATTTTAATAATTACAGCTAACTTAAATTAATCAGGCATTAAATCTATTAATGCTTGCCATGTGTATATAAGACTATTTTATCGCTGAAGCATAAAGGTGAGATAGTTTAAACGGTTCAACTTTGCAGATAAGATCATTATTCCGATAAATACCATAAATATAATTGATAATGCAAAGCCATATCCATAGAACATTGGCCCCAGCTGCAGGCTAATCAGTGAGAGTAATGTATTCATTATTAACAAACCTGCTGTCATCAATAAAGCACTCTTTAGAAAGTCTAAATAGAAGAAGATGTTCAAAACAGCAAGAAATAAGACCTGCATCCCGACCGCTGCAAGATCAACATAATATAAGTGGATATATAGTGGTGAGATGCCTAGCCACTCTATCATCGTTGGCCCTAGCAAGAAGAAAATAAGCACCGTACTACCTTGGACTTTAAAAATTTGATAAATGGCCTCACGAATAGTTACCACCATTTTTACTCGTAATGTTTCAATCTGCTCCAGAGTCTCCCCCGACTCAACGGCAGAAAAATATTGCTGATACACTTCTGCAAAATCTGTTTCTATTTTCACTAAAAAACTCGCCATCCCCGGAATAATCGCGAGATAGGCAAAGAAAATAGGCAAATCATAGATAACCGATGCCCGTAAAACACCGCTAACGGTATCAGAGGTATCTGCGGTAAACCAAAATATCCATTTATCAATCCATACGCCTAAGTTGAAAAATAAACCAATAAAAATAAGTGAGGGAAAAATATTTTTTTGTTTAAGAAAGTCAAAACGTATCAGCTCATCACTATCATATTCTTGAACAGTTAAAACCAATAATGAAAACAATAGCAAGGTATGCCCCGCCAGAAATGCTATTAGCAAGCCATTTGTTCCTAAACTTTGCACAACAAATGATGTTAATACAATAGTTAAATAGCTGAAGAAAAACACAGATAAAATTGTTTTGTATTTTTTCATTCCTGCTGTAAAAACAACAATAATCCAAATGTTACAAAGTACTATGAAATTTACCAGCATCAGCAGTTGATAAACAAAATTTTGCTCAAAGAATAGCAGCAATAAACCTCCCCCAAAACTAGCACTGACCACTGTTGTTAGTGCTATCGCACCAAATAGATTTGGTAATATCGTATTTTGCTTTTTCTCATACAAACGATCTGCAACAAAGCGAGTAAATACCAGCTGTAATAGACCCGTTAATATCAGTGATACGGACATCAAGTATGTGACGGAGACTAAAAACTCCATCACTAAGATAGGAGAATTGATACGACTAACGCTAATCATGCCCACGAGCATAATGCCTAAAATAGAGAG
>JALVRY010000126.1:2477-6318 GCA_027024625.1 Thiotrichaceae bacterium | reverse complement strand
ATATAAAATTATACCTAAATACTTTTCTGATAAAGGCTCTTTAACTAAGAAAATATTCTATAAAGAAATGGGATTTAGTGATAACAATGAATGACCATAATTTTTATATCTTCTCGCCTTATAATTCATCAAAAGATTTAGGAACTACCCATAGAATAGAGAAAAGACTTGCAGACCTTCTGAAGAATTCATCATCAGCCAGTAAACCTAACATAATAATAGCAGAAACTTGTAGTAACGCTTTAGAAAAATTATCTACTTATAATTTCTTACTCAATATAATTGTACGAGAAAATAATAACTACTCAGAAGGTATTATATCTGCATGTGAAGGCTCTTTTAAGCCTCTAAAATTTAATATTATTCTAGAACAAAACCAAAACCAAAGCTTCTATTATAATAGCTCTGGGAAATCAATACATCTAGACTTATCCAGATTCTTTTATGATCATGATTTAATGAATAAAATACTTAAATCAACACTTGAGACACCAGAAGTTCATATATCCTATGGTAATAATACTAGAAGAGAAGAAGAAGATCGTTGCTTCTCATCACGTCAAGTTATAGATGATATTGAGCTAAGCTTAGGCAAAGTACTTCCATTTACAAGATTAGTTTATGACAAAAAATTGGAAACGAGTGAGCTTGTTTCGGGTTTAGAAGACTCAATAATACGTAGCGAACGAATTATTCTTATTATCAATAAAAAATACTTGGAATCCCCTTATGCAATGAAGGAACTTTCTAAAATCATAACTTACAATAATGATTCTCATAAAGACATTAGGGATAGACTTTCTATCATCACAATGCATTCAGGCAAATGCATATATAACCCTTATGAAATGTCTGAAATAGATGAACACTGGGAAGAAAAACTAAAGAATATAGAAGATAAGTGTCTTAAAAGATCATCACCATCAAAAAGTTTGCTAAAACAAAAACAAGAAATCGAAGGTTTTATTGCCACTATAGACAAGATACCAGACCTAATCGCTGACCTATATCATCAGCCATTTGAAGAACAAAGTGCAAGCGGATACCTAGATGTTATTTGGCGTTTAGCAACAAAACTAGACTCTGATGGTTATTTAAACCTATATGGGAGCAAAGAGAGAATGGGCAAGTCCCTTTACACTATTTACTAGATCACTCAGTAAATTTGGGCTTTCAACACTATAGGCTAACAACCCCATCCCTACATAAAATACAATGATAGACCATGAGAAAATAGAACCTAAAAAGTAACGTGGAAGTCTGCCTGTTGTTTTAACATGAAATAATTGATCAGAATATAAAGTTCTCCCATGTAACGATTTTATAACATCACCATAACTCTTACGAAACTGTCGCTCTAAACTTAAATAGTATGTATCTAAAAATCCAAACAAAATAATTGGAATGATAGCAATCCAAGCTAAGCCTACTTTACTTTCATCTTTTGCAACAACAACTAAAATAGCTGCCACTAATGTAATTGCCCATTTCTTGCAAGATGCACTATTGTTTGCCATCCGTTCAATAATTCCCTGATAAATATCAAGGTGCTTTAATAAAGCACTATCATCAACAGATAGAGGTTCTCTACTCATTTGTAATTCAATTTTTTGATTCATATCAATACCCTCATTTATTTCCACACTAACCATGCAGTACAGTATAGCTCTATTTATCTAACATCATTAAATCATAAAACATCATTGCTATAAATCTAAATTAGTCTTACTATTTTGGAATGAACTACGAAATAGTAAGAAAATTATCAATAAACTTACCTAAAGGAAAATCTGCTTTTCTTTGGGGTGCTAGAAAGACGGGAAAATCAACTTATTTGAAACTAAGTTTTCCGCAGAGTTTGTATTTTGATTTATTAAATACGGATATTTTTATTAGCTTACTCAAAGAGCCTTACCTACTCAGAGAATGGATACTAGCAAATAAGAACAAGCCTCTCCTGCAGTATCCAATCATTATTGATGAAGTTCAAAAAGTGCCGATGCTATTAGACGAAGTGCATTGGTTGATTGAAAACCACCAGTTGCAATTTATTCTGTGTGGTTCTAGTGCAAGAAAATTAAAGCAAGGTCATGCTAATTTATTAGGTGGTCGGGCATGGCGATATGAGATGTTTCCTTTTACATCACAAGAACTTGGTGATGTTGATATTTTGAAAGTCGTTAATAATGGTTTGATTCCAAGCCATTATTTAGAAACACAATACAAACGCTCACTCAAAGCCTATATTCAAGATTATCTAAAAGAAGAAATTATGGCAGAAGGCTTAACCAGAAACATTCCTGCTTTTGCCCGTTTCTTGGATTCTATGGCTTATAGTCATGGTGAATTGACCAATTATTCTAATATTGCTCAGGACTGCGGCGTCAGCTCAAAAACGGTTCAGGAGTATTATCAAATCTTAGTAGATACTCTGCTTGGTTCATTTGTCGAGCCATTTTCAACATCGAAGGGGCGACAAACAATTAGCCGAGCAGCTAAATTTTATCTATTCGATACGGGTGTTGCTAATGCCTTATCAAAACAAACGATTAATGAAGCTAAAGGTGCTCAATTTGGAGCATCCTTTGAGCACTTCATTTATATGGAACTAAATGCACATAGAAGCTACTCTGAACTCGATTATGATATTAATTTCTGGAGAACCAAAACAGGCTTAGAAGTTGATTTTATTTTGGCACGAGGTGATGTTGCTATTGAGGTAAAAGGTAGCCAAAAAGTTAAATCGACACATTTGAAGGGCTTGAAAGCATTTAAAGAAGAATTCAATCCACGACGCTCAATTATTGTCTGTAATGAAAAACAAGAACGTAATATTAATGGCATTGAAGTCATACCTTGGAAGGCTTTTTTAACAATGCTTTGGGATAATAAACTTTTGTAGCACAATGTAGCTAAATATTTCACTACCTCCCCACCCCCACCAAATCAACCCAAGCATTCGCGGTTGTTGCCATCGTATCTAGTATCATTTGCGGGTAAAGTCCGAAGGCTAGTACGATGGTGGTCATGACTAGGATAATGAGTAATTCGCGTTTTTGTAGGTCTACTGCGTCGGCGATGATTTCACTGCGGCATTCGCCGAGGAAGGCTTTTCGGTAGATGCCTAAGAAGTACGTTGCTCCTAATATAATGCCGAATAGTGCGGCTAGCCCTACGCCTGCATATTGTTGGAAAGCACTGATGATAATTAAGAATTCAGCAGGGAAAGTGCTGGTGGCGGGTACGCCCATATTGGCTAGGACGAGGAAGAAGAAGAAGGAGCTGATAAGCGGCATACTTTTTGCTACTCCGCCAAGGCTGATGACATCGGTAGAGCCGATACGTTGATGCAAGAAGCCAATAAGGAGAAATAATCCACCTGCTACCATGGTTTGATTTAGTAGCTGGAAAGTAGCTCCTTGAATACCTTGTAAGCTGAAAGTTGCGATACCAATAACGATCATGCCAACATGACTTAAACTTGAAAATGCTAGCATGCGTCGGAGATTAGTTTGGCTCAGTGCGGCAACACCACCATAAATCACGCCAATAATACCTAAACCTATCATCAAGCCTTGGAAGGTGTGCGCTGCGTCTGGGGCTAGTGGTACAACAAAACGCAGTAACCCATAAGCTCCAATTTTTAATCCAACCAATGTGGCGACCGTTGCGGGATGTCCTTCTTGAGCTAGTAGTGGTAGCCACGTGTGTAGTGGAAAAAGCGGTGTTTTTACACCAAACCCAAAGAGTAAAAGAAAGAAGATTATGGTTTCATGTGGGTTATCTTGTGATATTTCAACGAGCTTGGTGTAATCAAACACATAGCTCTTATCGCACTGAA
>JALVRY010000126.1:0-2467 GCA_027024625.1 Thiotrichaceae bacterium | reverse complement strand
CACTCATCATAAACAAAACATATTTTGCCCCTGCATAACGACGATTTGCTCCCACACCCCATAAGCTGATAAGAAAATACAATGGGATTAATGTGGCTTCCCAAAATAGCATAAAGAAGATGGTATCTAGCGAGCTAAACACACCTATAATTGCCGCTTCTAATACCAGCAATAAAGCAAAGTAAACTCGCTTTAGATTTTGGATGCTATTCCATGATGAAAGAATAATTGCGGTAAATAGCAAGGCTGTTGCAGGTAAGAACAATACCGAAATGCCGTCAACACCGAGAAAATAATGGATATTGAGTGTCTGAATCCACAGTGATTTTTCAACATATTGGAAGCCAGATAAGCTAGGATCAAATCCAATAGCTATTTTTAGAGCAATCACCAAAGCAATTAGGCTGGTTGCTAAAGCAGACCAACGTGCAGTTTTTGGGTGAACAACAAGGCTAATTCCCGCTCCTACTGGTAATATTAATATTAATAGGCTTAGCCATGAAAAATCCGCAAAGTGTAGCTCCATGCTAATGCCCTCCTTGGTGACTATAGAGAGCTTCAAGCCCATCTAAGGTGTAGTCAAATAAATCAATCCAAGCCGTTGAGAAGAAACCCATCCCTAAAATAACGAGGATAATTGAAACTGCCATGATTTTTTCTGTCACACGAGCTGGGCTTTTATCCCAAGCATCTGTGCTGCATGTTGGCTTTGTTAGGAAAGCTTGCTGGAAGGAGTACAGCAAAAAGCCTGCTGCGATGACGTTACCCAAGGCGGCTGCAATGGTAATTAATGCTCCGAACTTTTCGATGGATGCCTCTAATACAAAATGTACCGCATCAAAACCTGGAGTCAATGGCATACCAACGATAGCAAGCCCCGCGACGAGGAAGGCTATCCCTACCAGCGGTAGGTATTCAAATAAGCCGCCTAAGCGTTCCATTTTTGCTGTTTTTGTTCGATGGAATAGCAGCCCAGTCATAAATAACAAGCCTGAAATCGCTAAACCAAAGTTAATGGCTAATAAAATACTGCCTTCAAATCCCGCTCGGCTTAGCGTAAACAAGCCAATGGTTAAAATACCCGTATGGCTAATAACGCCATAGGCCATTAAGCGACGCAGATTAGTTTGTTGCATTGCCAATAATGCCGCATAGAAGATACCAATCATTGCAAAAATTACGGCAATCTTACTCCAGTGCTCAACCGCATCTGGCAAAATCGGGAGAACAAAGCGAAATAAACCAAACACCCCTACTTTCAAACCTAACAGCAAGATAGGTGCAATTGCTACATTGCCGTGCTGCATAGTAATCGGTAACCAACCATGCAATGGAAATATCGGGATGCGAATACCTAGCCCATAAAACAAGGCGAAGAAAATAAAAGTTGCAAGATTTTTATCAATACCGCCTTGAGCAAGCTTGTAAAGGTCAAATGTCCATTCGCCATTGTGATGTGTTGAGTAGTTCCACCCCAGCATAAAAGCACCCACAATCAATAGCAGAATGCTGATACTCATAAACTGTAAATAACGGGTGATCATGGGGCCAGCATCAAAAAAGGTCGCCCAGCGATAAAGCAGATAGCCGATGGATAGAATTTCCAAAATCGACATCATTACAAACCACAGCAAATCAACAGTGACAAACTGGCTGATTAGCGTTGCTTGAATGAACGCCATCACCGCTAATACTCGCGTATGTTGCAAACCTCGGAAAATAACAAAAAAGACAGAAAGCAAGCCTAGCAAAGCAGTCAACAAGATAAATAAAACGCTAAGCCCATCTGCCGCAGCGTGATAAGACAAGCCTAGTAGGTTAATTTGCTTGGCATATTGCATCTTGGCAAGATTCGCATCAAAACCATTAAACAGGACAATCGCCAATGCCATTTCACTAATTGCAACAATGATTGCAACGGTGGCTGCCGCCGTGCCATTTAGTCGCCATAAAATAAAAGCAGCTATCAGCGGAATCAATTGTAGGGCTTCTAATAAAGCCCAATTGGCTTGAATTTCAGAAAAGTTCATCGCCATTCCCCTACAAGATAACCACAAAGGTTGCCATAATGAGTAATAACAAATAACGCGGTTGCATTAGCAAACGATCAATATTTTCTAAATATTCACCTAAATAAGCCATTAGCTTCAACAAACCTTCGCCACTTCCCTTTAATACTAATTTCTCTTCAAACCAATGCATTGCCGATGCTGCCCATTGCAAGAATGCACCAAATAAACCATTCCCTTTACCCACCTCATTTTTTAATTCCAGCTTTCCTTGTTGATGAGCTTCCCAGTGCGACAGGGTGGATAACATATTGGAGTGTGATTGTATTCCCGTTAGACGATCAACCACCTGCTCATCAAAAATTTGGGCTTCGTGTGCCAAAGCTCGCGTAGGCTTGCTTAATAACCAGTCGGCAATACCATCTAGCCAAAAACGCTGTAAGGCTGCGGTATATAGC
>JALVRY010000125.1 GCA_027024625.1 Thiotrichaceae bacterium | reverse complement strand
CCGTATCTTGAGGCTGCCAGTTTGATAAATCTACGCTTTTATTTACTTTCCAATCACTGCTTATCTCGCTCGTTCTTCTTAATGTTTTGATGTAATGTTCTCGGGAGATATTTTCCGCCCCCATTGACATCAAATGTGCACTTTCAATTTGACAATCAATTAGTTCATATCCCCAGTGTTGCAAATGATAAGCTAAGGCAATCAGGGCAATTTTCGATGTATCTGGTTCACGGCTAAACATAGATTCTCCACTGAATACGCCCTTGGCTGCAACACCATACAAACCACCGACTAAGTCATCTTCAGCATTACGTACTTCGACAGAATGTGCATAACCAAGTTCGTGTAATTTTTTATAAGCCGCAATCATTTCATACGTAATCCACGTGCCATCTTGGGTACTCCTTGGGGCAGCACAAGCTTTGACTACCGATACAAAATCTTTATCAAAACTAATATGATAGCCTTTATTCCGAATGGATTTTCTTAGACTGCGTGTTAGCCGGATATTGTGAGGATAGAGTACTGCACGTGGATTTGGACTCCACCAATAAATGGGTTCACCTGAACTGAACCAAGGAAAGATTCCAGAGCGATAGGCATTCAGCAATCGCTCTGGGCTTAGATCACCTCCCATTGCCAATAAGCCATTAGGTTCTTTCCATGCCATTTCGGTTGGTGGAAATGCTTCATGACTTGCGGCTGGGTCTAGTAATGTGAGGAAATCTGACTGTGGCATTATTTATTTATCGAGTGCATCCAAATATTTTTCTGCATCAAGTGCTGCCATACAACCTGTTCCCGCTGAGGTGATTGCTTGACGGTAAATGTGATCCATTACATCGCCTGCTGCATACACACCTTCAACACTGGTTTGCGTTGCATTACCTTCAGTTCCACTATTGACTTTGAGGTAACCGTTATTCATTTCTAACTGCCCTTCAAAAATAGCAGTATTTGGCTTATGTCCAATGGCAATAAAAATGCCGTGAACATCTATTTCTTCGGTTTCACCTGTTTTTACATTTTTAAGTCGCATGCCTGTTACACCAGCATCATCACCTAAAACTTCGTCCAATACACTGTCCCACTTGATTGTAATATTGCCATTCGCTGCCTTTTCTTTAATTTGATCTTGTAATATTTTCTCTGAGCGAAATTCATCACGACGATGCACCACAATGACCTCATCCGCAATATTAGAAAGGTATAAAGCTTCTTCTACGGCGGTATTACCACCGCCAATAACAGCAACTTTTTGATTTCGGTAGAAGAAACCATCACAGGTTGCACAGGCTGAAACACCTTTACCCTTGAATTTTTCTTCGGACTCCATGCCTAAGTACATTGCCGATGCACCAGTGCATATAATCAGTGCATCACAGGTATAAGACCCTGTATCGCCTTTTAGAGCCAGTGGACGTTGGCTAAAATCTACCTCACTAATATGATCGAAAATGATTTCTGTTTCAAAGCGTTCAGCATGTTGTTTCATGCGCTCCATTAAGGCCGGCCCCATTACTCCTTCATTATCACCAGGCCAGTTATCGACATCTGTCGTGGTCATTAACTGCCCACCTTGCTCCATTCCTGTTATCATGACTGGGTTTAAGTTTGCTCTTGCAGCATAAACTGCGGCGGTATAGCCTGCGGGACCTGATCCTAGAATCAATAACTTACAATGTTTAACGTCGCTCATGTTGTCTTAATATCTCCAAATGTGAGGGTTACTCTGAATTTATTCTAACGCAGAGTTTAAATTATTAGATGATTGTTGCTTCCGAATGTTGGATAATCCTAAAGTCATAAGCATCTTAGGTAAAGAGACAATTTTTATACTATAAATCTAAATATTAAATTGTATCTAAAATATACGGATTGCTTACTTACTTTGTTCTCCGCCAACCCCAACTGAAGAAAAGGAAAATTCATCTTGGCAAAAGTAATTCTCAATAGACAAAAACGCCTTAGCCTTCAACAAGCCAGCGTACTCTTTTTTGTTATGATTGGCCTATTGATCTATGTGGCTCTTTTTACATACCACCCTGATGATCCTGGAGTTTTCCAAAGGAATACAAATCCAGAGTTCATACATAACAAAGCAGGAACTAAGGGTGCATGGATAGCAGATCTATTTTTTGGTGTGTTTGGCGGTGTGGCATATTTAATTCCCATTATCTTAATTGCACTTGGCTTTACTGCTTTTCGTCTTGGTCCACACAAGAAAAATCCCAATAATCCACGTGGTGGTATTAATAGTATTATTTCCGTCATTGGTGCATTTATTGCCTTACTTTGTGCAACAGCTCTTGCCCATTCCTTATTTATGGCTCCAGACTTACACAATGGAGCGGGAGGCACACTGGGGCAATATGTTTCTTATTTAGGTGACAAATCTTTCTTGGGGCATATTGGCTCTGTGCTTGTTTTTTTCCTCGGTTTACTCATCGGAATCACCTTGGTTGGTGATATTCACTGGGGGAAAATTACGGAAGCAATCGGTGACTTTGCTGTTTCTTTATTTGATTTTATTCAGAGTAAAACAACTTCTTCAGATGAAAATGTTGATGATCAAACTGTTGGTTCGACTGTAACAGGTATGGCTAAAAGCTTAATTGACACACCAAAAACATGGTTTGGTAAGATTAAATCAAAAATGCCTTCCTTCAATCGAGAAAAAATTGACAATGGACAGCAGCGTGAAGAGCCTCAAATACAAACATCACAAGAGGAAGAAACTAAAAAGCATCAACCAAGCTTAGACATTCCTCCAATACTTGCTCCCAATAAGGCATCCCCCAGCCCAGCAAAATCAAAAGTAGAAAAAACAAGTGCTCCACATAAAGTTAAACCCAAAGCAGATTATACTATTCCTCTGGATAAGGCAGTCACACTGCCACCGATAAGTTTGCTTGACGCTCCACCTGAACAACAAGGGCCTGATTCAAAACAAGCTTTACACTTAGTTGAATACATCAATGCTTTAGCAGAAAAAATTCCTGTTGTTTTAGACAACTACACGGTAAAAAATGCAGAGGTTGTTGCTCACTACCCCGGCCCTATTGTTACACGCTTTGAAATCAAGCTTGCCCTAGGAACAAAAGTTAGCAAAGTGACTAATTTGGCAAAAGATTTGGCGCGTAATCTTGGTGTACCAAGCGTTCGTGTTGTTGAGGTTATTCCCGGTAAAACAACCATTGGCTTAGAAGTACCTAATGATCAACGTGAACTGGTAGCAATCAGTGAAGTAATTGCATCACCCTTATTCCAACGCTCTCGCTCACCTCTAACCTTGGTATTGGGTAAGGATATCTCTGGTGAACCAGTTATTGCAGATTTAGCAAAAATGCCTCATTTATTAGTTGCAGGTACAACAGGTTCTGGTAAATCTGTTGCTGTTAACGCCATGCTAATTAGCTTGTTATACAAATCAACACCAGAAGAAGTTCGCTTGTTACTGGTTGATCCTAAAATGCTAGAACTTAGCATTTACGAAGACATTCCACATTTATTGACACCCGTTATCACCGACATGAAAGATGCAGCAAATGGCCTGCGCTGGTGTGTCGCTGAAATGGAACGTCGCTATATGCTGATGTCTAAACTCAAGGTTCGCAATGTTGGTGGATATAATGAGAAGGTGCAAGCTGCTATTGATAATGGCAACCCTATCCCTGACCCTCTTTATGATCCAACGAAATCCTTTGAAACACGCCCTGAAATATTAGAGCCATTGCCTCATATCGTCGTCGTCATTGATGAATTTGCAGACATGATGATGGTTGTCGGTAAAAAAGTTGAAGAGCTGATTGCTCGTATCGCACAAAAGGCACGAGCAGCAGGAATTCATTTGATCTTGGCAACACAGCGTCCTTCTGTTGATGTTATTACAGGTTTAATCAAGGCTAATATACCAACACGGATTTCATTCCAAGTATCCACTAAAATTGATTCGCGTACTATTCTCGATCAGGGCGGTGCAGAAAACTTACTTGGGCATGGAGACATGCTATATCTACCTCCTGGAACTGCAATTCCACAACGTGTTCATGGTGCATTTGTTTCTGATGACGAAGTCAAAGATGTGGTTGAATTCATCCGCTCTCAAGGTGAACCCGATTATATTGAAGGTATTGTGCAAGACACAGGTTCTGACGCAATACCTGGCTTAGAGCCACTTGAGGACAAAAGTTCCGAAAGCGACCCTTTATATGATGAAGCTGTTAATATTGTGACTGAATCACGCAGGGCATCTATCTCTTACCTACAACGTCGCTTAAAGGTCGGATATAACCGTGCAGCGCGTATGATTGAAGATATGGAAGCAGCAGGCGTTGTGACTGCAGTGCAATCCAATGGCACACGAGAGGTTATTGCTCCACCACCTGTAACGTAATATTTCTGAGTTATGATGTTGAGCTTGTACGAGAGCTACAAGGTATTTCAAAGCCTAGTTCTCAAGGGCATCTCTATTAATTCATGTATCGGCAAATTGAGTCCATAATTTGTTCAACACAGAATTAATAGAGATGCCCTCAAGCAAGCTCTTAAATCCAAATTTGAACTACAAATATATTGCGTGTAAATAAGCAAAAAAATCAAGATACACAACATCTATGGTAAACATTCATTTTTAGTTCATAAAATTATTCAATCACTATATGAACTTCCAAACAATACATGAATCTCAGCTTGGGAGGCTGCATGAGAATGGTAAGCGTAGCGAAAATCCGCCTGATTAATGCCTATTTTTTTGTTCAAATAAGGAGAATGGTTGTTCCCTTTGACGAATTTGAACGGAAAATAGGTGCAATCAGGTGGATTTGCAGTAGCTTATTCCATTCTCATACAGCCTCCTACTAGGAGAGAAACATCAACACTCTCTTTGAAACAATAAAATCATTTACATAGAGGTAAATATGAGAAAAAAATTAAAACTAATGGCTTTCGTCTTTGTTGTGCTTACGGGCTTGGCACAAACAACCCAAAGTGCTTCAAATGAAGCATTAGCACGCTTGAATGACTATTTTACAAAAGTCACTACCATGCAAGCTAATTTCGCACAAGAAGTACGAGATGACAAAGGAAAGCTCCGCCAATCATCACAGGGCAAAGTCTCACTCCATCGCCCTGGTCGTTTCCGTTGGGAGTATACTAAGCCTGATAAACATCTCATCGTCGCTGATGGTGGCAGTGTGTGGATTTATGATGAGGACCTAGATCAAGTTACTGTAAAATCAATGAAAAAAACGCTTGCCTCTGCACCAGTTGGTTTACTACTCAATAAACAACCTGTAAATAAGCAATTTCAGGTTCAGCAAATGAAATCCAATGGACGCTTAGACTGGTTTCATCTCGTTCCACACAAAAAAGACTCAGATTTTGTTAGCATAGATGTTGGTATTGACCAAGTTGGAATCCAAGAAATGGTGTTACAAGATAAGTTTGGACAAGAAACAAGCATTCATATGACAGGCGTTCAAATTGACCCCAAAATCAACCCTCAACAATTTAAATTCACCCCACCAGCTGGTGCTGACATTATCAAGGGATAACTTTCCCTTAACATGAACCTGAAGTCCGTATTTCACCAAAATACAGTGAAATTACGGACTTTAGATATAAAAAAGCCCAGCCTTAATTTCAGCAAAAATCTCCCCTTAATTATACTTCCCCAAGCTTGCCAGCTCCCCCTCACTCTGCGCCCTATAGAGACTTATTCAAAAACAACAAATAATTGATATATAACAATAGATTTTCTTATATCTCCAATATTTCGTCATACTATCCTTTACTTTATCCTCATATACGTTAGAATTCGCCTCGCTGGTAAAGAATACAGTGTGTTAATATTTATGTTTTTACAATATCGCGTCTCTTCTGATTCACATCTTGTTTGTTCGTAAGTAATTTCTACAACTTTTCAGCATTATTACCTAATTCATGAGAACTACACTTTGTAGTGCTTATTGTTTTAGATAGGTGCGTAATGCACCTAGTTACAATTTATTTTTTGGAGAAGTACCCTATGGCTAGCACAACTGGTCGAGTAAAATGGTTTGACGAAAAGAAAGGCTTCGGCTTTATCGAAAGAGAAAACGGCAATGACGTTTTTGTTCACTTCAGAGCGATTTCTGGTGATGGTTTCAAAACCCTAGCAGAAGGACAAGAAGTAGAATTTGACGTTGAAGACGGACAGAAAGGTCCTCAAGCTTCAAATGTTATCCCTCTTTAGGTCTAACTTAAAGCTAAGCATCTTTTTGTAACAAAAAGATTCTTAAAAAAAGCCCCTATCTATAAATATAGATAGGGGCTTTTTTATGAGCTAAGTA
>JALVRY010000124.1 GCA_027024625.1 Thiotrichaceae bacterium | reverse complement strand
ATATTAAGGAAACTGATTAAGTCCAAAATATTGGAAGTGACACTTTAGTGTCGCCTGTAAGGTATTGAAATACCTTGTGTCTCGGGCGAGGCTAAAGAGACTGTGCAAGTATTCATGAAACGCGAAAAAAATGGTTAAAATTCCCCATATTTTGTTTAAAAATTCAGCCAATAGCCTGCTATTAGCTTCATTTTTAAACAGAATCTGGAAAATTTTTCCTCATTTTTTCGCAGTCCCAGAATACTTACACAGTCTCTAAAGCCTCACTTCCTACTTGATCAGAGCCTTCTTAAGCACTAATCATCAACCGTACTCAACATATACATCACCATGCTTTTTACGCCTTCGACAGATTTGATTGCACTACCACCTTTCTCGCCCATCATGCCGTGTCCATCAATCGCATGTTTTACTAGGGTATCTATATCTTGCTTTCGACGAGCTTCCCACGCTTTTTTGTTGCCAAGTTGTGGTGCTCCATGTTTACCCGTATTGTGACAACTAAAGCACACCTGATTATATAAGCGCAAACCATTACTTATTTCTTTAGACCTTTTCACCTGTGCTTTCATTTCAGGGGAATTAGCAAGTTCTTTATCTTGAACAGCCGCAACCATATAATCTACAATGCTGGCATATTTCGCTCTAGATTCTAAACCACCGCCACCTTTAGGCATCATCATTCCTTTGCCTTCAATAACACTTTGCACTAACGCTTCTTTACCCAGCTTAATTCTATTTTCCCAATCTGGCATATAACCGACAATAGGAGCACCGTTTTCACCATTGTCATGACAACTATAGCAAAGCTGATTATATAGTTTTTTACCTTCAGCTAAGGTTTTATACTTTTCAGGCGGGGCAGTAGTAGCAGCAGTTTCCTGTTTTGGGACAGTACTCAACATATAACTAACGACTGCTTTCAATTTCCCAGATGAATCTGAACGAGTCCCACCCTTAGGTGGCATATGACTTGACCCATTAATAACATTGCTCACCAACACATCAACATCCCGACTTCTTCCCATCCAATCTTCAGATGCCCCAAGCCGTGGTGCTCCTTTTTTGGCCGTACCATGACATTTTACACAAGACTGATTAAATAATGTTTTTCCCAAAGATAGATCAACTGGCTTCTCCTCCAAGTGCCCCACAGTAGGATAAAGCAGCAGTGAAAAAAGTAGTGAAACGGGTAATTTTTTCATCATAACTCCTCGCAATTTCTAATAATTATTTAATTCTTCACGTCCTCAGTATAGTGTGCATTAATTAATATTGCTTAGTAGTTATTCACCTATACATCACTTTCTTGATTATTATCATGTGATAAACAGGCTTGCCTAATCAGCCTCCAGTACGACAACTCATATTCTCGAACAGGTTCTTGAAATTCTGGTGTATTATATTCAGTAGCTTATCCAAGAACTAATAAGCTACTGCAAAACCCATAAACATCATAATCTAGACTTATAAAATTCGTTAAATAGAACAACTATTTGCCTCATTCAATAAGCCCACATTATAATGTTTCTGTAATTTTCACTACGCTTCTAGTTCTCGGACAAGCTCCTAACCCATTATTTGCCAATCAATATACTTTGAAAACATTAAATAGAAAATTCTGCGTAGCCCCCATGCTTGATTGGACGGATAGACACGAGCGTTACTTTCTACGTCTGATAAGCAAACACGCCTTGCTCTATACGGAGATGATTACCACAGGTGCATTAATCCACGGGGATCGTCAACGGCATTTGCAATACAATACTGAAGAGCATCCTGTTGCGATTCAACTAGGTGGTAGCGAGCCGAGTGAGCTAGCTCAGTGTGCGATAATGGCAGAAGATGCTGGCTATGATGAGGTCAATATCAATGTTGGCTGCCCCAGTGAGCGAGTGCAAAAAGGCAGTTTTGGTGCTTGTCTGATGGCAGAACCTAAATTAATTGCTGAGTGTGTTGATGCAATGCAGCAACAAGTGAATATTCCAGTAAGTGTCAAGAACCGCATCGGGATTGATGAGAAGGATAGCTATGAAGAACTTTGTCACTTTATTGATAGCGTTGCACAATCAGGCTGTAAAACATTTATCATCCACGCCAGAAAAGCATGGCTGAAGGGATTAAGCCCCAAAGAAAATCGAGAAATTCCCCCCTTACAATATGATACGGTTTACCAGATTAAGAAGGATTTTCCTGAACTTGAAATCATTATAAATGGTGGTATTCATACCTTAGATCAATGCCAAGAGCACCTAGAAAAAGTAGATGGCGTTATGCTAGGGAGAGAGGTTTATCATAACCCATATATGATGGCAGAGGTTGATCAACAACTTTATAACTCGACAAGCCCGATAAAATCACGCAAAGAAATACTTCAGCAGTTTATGGACTATGTAGAAAAACAACTGGCTCAAGATGTGTATTTAAAGCACATGAGCCGACATATTTTAGGGCTATTTCATGGTGCTGCAGGCGCTAAAGCATGGCGACGGCATATTAGTGAAAACAGTTATAAGGCAGGAGCTGGTATTGAGGTATTACAAGAAGCGGCTAAATGGGTAGATTGTGATTAAGTTAGCCACAAATATCTGCCGCACTATACTAAAAGTACTGCGGCAGGTATTTATTTAATATGCTGCCATTGCTTCTTTTTGAGCATCAACATTAACTTCTTCCAGCAACAAAGAGTAACACGTCATTGCCTTGGGTTTTAAGATACCCATTAAATCAAGGATGGTTGGTGCAATTGAGCTTAAACCGCCGCAGGATGCTAATCGCCACTGAGATTTATCAATAATCAAACAAGGCACAGGATATGTAGTGTGCTGTGTATGTGGCTCACCTGTTAATGGATCGCGATACTCATCACAATTTCCATGATCCGCTGTGAGTAGTACGGAATAATCATTCGCGACAGCAGCATCAAGTAATCGACCCACTTGCTCATCCATTGCTTCAATACCCCTAACAACAGATTCTGGTACTGCCGTATGCCCAACCATATCGCCATTTGCGAAGTTCACGACAATAAATCCATATTCATCAGATTCCAGTGCCTTAATCGTCGCATCTGCCACGCCTTCCGCACTCATTTCTGGCTGCTCATCGTATGTTTCAACATGTGGCGATGGCACCATCACACGATCTTCTCCTGCATATGGCTTTTCCCTTCCACCATTAAAGAAAAAGGTTACATGCGCGTATTTCTCTGTTTCTGCACAATGAAATTGCTTATGACCTGCTAAAGCAACAACGTGAGATAAATTGGTCGATGGTCGCTCAGGACGGAAAACAACAGGAGCTAAAAGTGTTTTATCGTATTCTGTTAAGCAAGTCAGTGCCGTCGTTTCAAAATCACCACGATCAAAGCCATCAAACTCTTCTGCCCCTAATGCAGATGCAAGTTGACGTGGGCGATCATCACGGAAGTTAAAGAAAATAACCGAATCGTCATCTTTTATAAATTCAGCATCTGGCATGATTCGAGGCAAAACAAATTCATCCGTTTCACCATTCGCATAGGCATCATCAATAGCAGATAACGGATCAGCAGCTTGCGTTCCCACACCATTTACCATTGCATCCCATGCAAGCTTTGTTCTTTCCCATCTATTGTCACGATCCATCGCATAGAAACGCCCCGTTACAGTTGCTATCTTTCCACCTGTTTCTTTCATGGTTTCAAGCACTTGGTCTAGGTATCGTTTTGCTGATTTGGGTGATGTATCTCTACCATCTGTTATTGCATGTAAAATCGGCTCAATATTATGATCCGCACAAAGTTTTAGCAGAGCTTTTAGATGATTAATATGACTATGCACACCACCATCCGAAACTAAGCCAACAAGATGTAGTTTACTTTTGTAGGCATTAACGACTTCAAGAGAACTAAGCAATGCTGGCTTTTCAAAGAATCGTCCATCTTCAATGGCATCGTCAATTCGCACTAAGTCCTGCTTTACGATCATTCCACAGCCAATAGTAAAATGACCAACTTCAGAATTTCCCATTTGACCTTTTGGTAAACCAACCGCTTTACCAGAGGCTTGCAATGTTGTGTGAGGATAACTACCAAAGTATTCGTCTAATCTTGGTGTATTTGCTTCATAGACTGCATTATATTTTTTACTCGGGTTGACACCAAAACCATCTAAAATAACCAACATGGTTTTACGACGAGGGACTTCTCTTCTTTTCACAATTATCCTCTACTTTCTGTTTGTTACGAGCGCCACTAAATTAACGCCCTTATGTCTTTTTACTTGAAATATCATCCGTATCAGATACTTCATCTTCTTCGTCCAAACGATCTAATTCTGCTTCCATTTCTTCATCTGTCATTGGACGATATTCATCATCATCTTTTTCATCTGAATCAACATCTTTTGGATTTCCATCATCATCTGTTTCTTGCATGATGTAGCGGTCATCTTCAAAGAGCACTTCATTACTAGAAACACCTGTTGTAACTAAATTAGGTGAATCTTTGGCGTTATATTCCACACTATCCATCGCCTCTTTTTCTTCGCCCGCTATTTTAATTTGTTTCTTAAAGAGATGGCTTAGCAATAAGCCCGCCTCAAACAATAGCCACATTGGTATTGCTAACAACAACTGCGATAAAACGTCTGGAGGTGTTAAAAACATACCAATAACAAAAGCAGCTACAATGACATAGGGACGTTTTTCAGCAAGCTCCTTTGCTGTTACAACCCCCGTTGTAATCAATAATATGGTTGCTATTGGCATCTCAAAACCAAAGCCAAATGCCACAAAAATCATCATAACAAAATCAAGATATTGTGCTATGTCAGGAGCGACTTGTACATTATCTGGGGCAAAGCCAGGAAGAATTTTAAACATCAACGGTAATACGACATAAAAGGCAAATGCCATCCCGATGTAAAACAGTGCAATACTCGATGTTAGTAATGGAATAACTAAACGCTTTTCATGCCGATACAGTGCAGGGGAGACGAACCCCCATATCCGATGAAAGATATAGGGTAATACAATCAAAAATGCGACTAATAATGTTAATTTGTAAGGAACAAGAAAAGGAGAAATAACACTGGTTGCAATAAACTTATGCCCTTCTGGCAACTGACTAGCCAAGGGTGCCGACAACCAATCATACAAAACACTTGCAGTGGGGTATATTATGAGAATGGTAAAGGCAACAGCAATGGCAAGAACAATATGAAGCAAACGGTCTCGCAACTCTAACAAATGAGCAATAAACCCTTGTTCTTTTTCCTCTTTCTCAGATTCACTCACTGTCTGCGTCATTCTTTTTGCCTGAATCTTTTATTTTTGGATTTATATTGCCACTATCTACATCGCTATTGAGCAATGCTTCAGCCTCTGATATTTCATCTTTTACAGTTGAATCTAACTTCTGTGCTGCTGTATTTACGGAGTTTTCAACGGAGCTTTGCAAGTTGCGAATTTTTTCTTCTTGCATGATCAGCATGTTACGTAACTCATCTGCCCGCAACTCACGTTCAATATCCGATTTCGTGGTATTAACCAAGGCTCTCGCTTTCGCAACCCACTTGCCCATTTTTCGAGCGATACCAGGCAGGCGTTCAGGTCCCACAATGACCAAGGCAATGACAGCAATAACCACCATTTCAAGAAAACCTGCATCAAACATCGCTAAACTTTATCTTTCTCTTTAACTTCACCTTCGATCACCTGACCTTCATTCTGTTTCGTCAGTTTTTCTTCTTCCGCCTTAACTTCTTCATCACTCATGGATTTTTTGAAGTTTTTGATCGCATTTCCGAGGTCTCCACCCATATTGCGTAAACGCTTCGTACCAAATAATAATAATACAATTAACAATATTAAAACTAATGACCAAGGGCTAATTCCACCAAATCCCATCTTTAAATCCTCTATGATTAAAATCTTCTACCTATAAACCTAAACTTGTGACTACAACAGTACTGAAAATTTAGGTTTAAGTAGCACAAGTAGGAGTGCACACACATTTAACAATTTACTGGTCTATTTTCCGCTATTCAAGCCATTCTCTCAGTCGCGTAGCACGGCTATGCTTCTTCGATAATGAATGAATATCAAAAAATATCCTTCGCAAATTTTGTTAAATTAATTATGCACTCCTACTTATTTATTATTCTTTACGACTGGCTTTTTCAACCAAGCCAGATGTCCCAAAACGTCGATCTAATTCGGCCAATACATCATTTGGGTGCAAATTTTGCTGAGCCAATAGTATCATTGAATGAAACCAAAGGTCAGCCACTTCGTAAACTATATGGTCTTTATCACCATCTTTTGCTGCCATAACCGTTTCAGTCGCTTCTTCACCCAC
>JALVRY010000123.1 GCA_027024625.1 Thiotrichaceae bacterium | reverse complement strand
TGGTATAGCAATACATTTACCCACTCCACATAGGCTAGCAACATATCTTTATCTGTTGCCAGAAGCTTTTTGTAGTGTTCTGCTGCCTTTGCGTAGTCTTTTGATTCGGCATAGATTGATGCAAGATTATGGCGAAAACGGCTGTTTTTTGGGGCTAATTTAACGGCCTTTTCATAGTATTCCAGAGCATCGGCTAGTTTATGATAATGAAACTGAGCAATCTGCCCCAAGCCAAAGTACGCCTGTGGAATATCAGGATTGATGTCTAAAGCTTGCTTATATTGTGTTTCTGCATTATCCCATTCCTCTTCGGCGGCATTGGATTCTGCCTGAATTAATAGCGGATACGGTGATTGCGGGTACTCGCCCATTAAACGATTGGCTGTTTCTTCAAACACTTCACTGCTGGTATCGTCCAACATCAAGGCGGTAATCGCTAAACATTGTTTGACCGCAGGGGAATCTGCCTGTGTGTCGGATGCTTGCTTGCATAGCTTTTGGGCTTGGGCATATTCACCTTGATCTAGCAAAGCATCCCAGAGATTATGTTGTGTTGCTGGGGGTTTAAGATAAAAATAAGCCGCGACGATAATTAACAGCATGCCAATAGCCACAGCTATTTTTTTGTACGGTGAGGATTTTTTGATAGTTCGATGCAAAATAACATCGGGATTTTTTGCCAGTTCTTCAACACCGAGCATATCAACCACGACATCCCCGATGGTTTGCACTACCTCGCTATAGGCTTTATCAGTATTTTTTTGTTGGGTAATCCATTGGCAATCGCGTGGTGTGCCTTGTAGGTATTCAAAGGATAGATTTTTAATCGGGCATTCGCGGGCAAAGATAGGGATAACCCTTGCCTCACCCCGTTGTTCACGCTGTAAAGCACGGGCGACTTCTAAATCCATGCAGTAGCTAGATGCAATAAAATCTGCACTAATCAGTAGTAAAATAATATCGGCTGAGTCTAAATTCTGTTTGATTAACTTATCCCAATCGCCACCAGCGGGGATTTGTCGATCATGCCAGTCTTCAATCAAGTGTTGTCGACGCAAGCCCGCTAGAAAGACTCGCAATTGATTCATAATATCTTCGTCTTTATGGGAATAAGAACAGAAGATTTTTAACGGGGCTGATGGCATGGTGATTATTTAACTAAACCAATAGGAAAGTCTTGCTTGGGCAATTGGTACATAGGGAATTGCTCATATTGCCATTTTTCCATGGAGATTCTAGGCACTTCTTTACGCGTGTAGGAGATCAATTCTTCCACATTTATTTCACCGTCTTTATTACCTTCTGTTTCGGCAGCTCCCTGTAGTCCTTTGAGTAAGACATGGGTAAACACGCCATGCCCTTCGCCATTTTCAATAATGCCTTCTTTGGCTTCCTGATCTTTTGAGGTTGCCGCGAGGATGGCAACGCCCGTGGCATTCATTAGGCGGCTAATCGCTCCCTTATCTGCCACACCACGAGACAGTGCAGCCAAGGTGGGGATGGCTTTACCTGCGTGGCAGCTATCCATAATCATCATGCGTTTTGCCGTTTCTACACTGGCGATAAGCTGTTTGAGTTTATTCTCATTTAAGGCATGTTTTATCAGGCTTTGCTCATTTTCATACTTTAAATCATAGGGGATAAACTGATAGCGTCCATCCGCTACCGTGCCATGCCCTGCCAAATAGAAAACGAAAACATCTTGGGCTTGAGCTTTTTGAGCGATTTCTTCAAAGGCAGCTCCTATGCCATTAAGTGTGGCATCTTGATCAACCAGTACTTTGGGATGCACCGCCTTAAATAATTTTCTGCCCGATTTCTGCAAGGCTGCGGCAAAATCAATGGCATCATCAGCGGCATATTTAAGGTTAAAATCCTTATCACGATAATTGCTAATACCGACACTTAGCACATATAAAGAGGGTTCATGCTTTACAGGGTCATCCACGGTCACATCAACTTCAACAGGTGTTGAGGCAACCAAGCCCTGTTTATTATATGCCGTTACACTGATGGTATGTTTGCCTTGCTCTAGGGTAAAGGTACGTTTAAAGCCTTTATGCCCACCCGAACGTGGAGCATAAGCCCGCTCACTGCTGCTGCTCATTAATTTGCCATCAACACGGTATTCCAGCTTGCCAATACCACCACCTTGATCGGCTAAATCAAAGCTTAAATCAAATTCACGTTGGCTTAGTGTGCGTTGTTTTTTGCCTTGTAAAAGAATACGTGGAGCAAGACCTGCACTGAGGATTTGTTGAATATCACCCGCTTTTTGCAAGGCTTTTGCGGCTAATTTTGGGTATTTGTTTCCCAATGCCATTGCGACTAAATCTTCACGTGCAAATACTTCATGCAACTGGCTAGCCGCAACAAACCGCCCTGCTTTGTCTGCCCCCTGATTAATATGAAAACCAATTAAAGACTCCTCCTGTTTGGATGAGGTGGCATAAAAACCTTCAGGTGTCCATGCAATCCAGCGGGGTTTATCTTGCAGTGCATCATCAGGATGTAAATAAAAAGCCAAGCGTTCTTTGCCATCTTTTAGCTGATACCAGCGGATAGTGCCATCCCCCAAGGCAGCCACCACATAACGATTATCCGCCGTAATATTCACCGCCCACGCAACAGATACAGGCTGTTTCCACTGTAATTCACCCTGAGTATTATATAAACGTAGAAGCCACTCTGTACCCAATGCAAATACAGGCTTCTCTTTGCTAGAGCTAATTACCAAGCTTCGTGAGGTCTCATATTCTTCTAAATTTAGCGGCTTTCCATTAAGACGTGGATGGTCTTCACTTTCCCAATCTTGAATATCTAATGACTTACTGCTTAATAAAGGCGGGGTTAGCTCATCCAAGCTATCGGGGTGGTTAAATGTCAGTGTTTCGCTATTCCATTGGGCGATTTTTTTTATCACTTCACCTTGTTGATTTTCATATTTGTAGTGAAACCCTATGGCTTGCCCCGTTGAATCTAAACGAAAATCACGTAATGCGGTATAGCCACGATAATCTAATTTACCTGCCCCCTGTTTCCAGAGCATTTTCCCATGGCGATCCAATCGCCCGACAGCAGGATCGAAACTGGCAAATAAGACATCGCCATTACGCAAGGGGTAAAGATCCATTACAGTATTTTGTGTGGCATGATAGAACTGTGCAGAGGCAAAATCTTTGCTATTCCATACAACAACAGGATTACCCTCACCATTATCATAAAGCCCCCCTGCATAGAGTGTAGTGCCATCGTATGACCAAGCAACACTACTAAGATCACCATTAGTAAAATCTGTAGTATTGGGTGAATCCAGCTTGCTTAAATCATCCGCAGATAATAAATCAATAGCTGTATTATCTCTAAAACCCACCACTATACGTTTACCAGTTGGTGAAAAACGAGCAAAGAAGGGGCGTTTACCGCTCGAAGCTTTTTTCTGCTGTATTTTTTTAAAATGGGTATTGTATAAGCGGATATAGCCATCATAAGAAGTGCTTACACTATTGCCATCTTTATCAAAATCAATGCTATAGCTATCACCGTCATAGTCTGTATCTTCTGCTACTTGCTGATATTTTCCCTGTTTATCCTGCTTGCCTTGCTTATCTTGCTGATAAAAGCGAATACCTTCTTCTCCAAGACTTGCCGCCAAGACCTTGCCATTGGGGGAATAGGCTAGATGATAAATCACATTCGGCAAGCCCTGAATACGCTGGATTATTTCAGCAGTGCTTCGCTTAAAGATATAAATACTAGTAGTGTAGTCCCATTTATGCCCAGTCCAACCTGCGACTGCAATTTGCTCACCATTAGGTGATATTGCTACGGCATACAGTTTACCCTCATCTCCCTTAGCTATCGGTGGACGTAGTATTTGTAATAGTTTCCCTGTTTTTGCATCCCAAACACGAGCGGTTTTATCATCAGATGCCGTAACCACATAGCGTTCCGCCTGATCAACTGCCAAACGATTAATCATTGCTGTGTGCAATTCAGGTTCAATACGCAACAGCGGTGTGCTGGGTGGCTCTGCGGCAAGTAAGGGGTTAGCTATGAATAACAACAAGAATAAAGCAAGCAAACTATAAAGCACAAACACCGCAAAACGGCTTTGCCTAGTGGCAAAACGCAAGAAAAAAGAAGGCTGTAAACACTGCAACATCTGACTTTCCTAATGGGGATAGGGAGTTAGGGTATTATGACATTATTGTTAGTGGCTGGACAAGGTACTGGGCATATTACAAAGCTAAGTTGATAGCATGGTAATTAACCACAGATAAACACAAATAAACACAGATAAAGAGCTTGAAAACTCCGTGCTCTCTGTGCTTTTCCTCTATGAGCTCTGTGTTAAATATATTATCTTTTAAATTTGTGTTTATCTGTGTGCATCTGTGGTTAATTAAAGCTCTTATCTGCGTCCATCCGCGTGCATCTGTGGTTAATTAAATCAAGAGGAATTTATTCCTCAAATAATCACTTTGAACTGGGAATAAATTCCCTAACATTCTGTTCCCAAATAAATTTGGGAACAAGCTTGAACGCAGATAAAGAGCTTGAAAACTCCGTGCTCTCTGCGCCTTTCCTCTATGAGCTCTGTGTTAAATATCTTATCTTTTAAATCTGTGTTTATCTCGACAATTGCTCCTGCATTGTTCTACTACGCCACGTCCTTGTGGCTATGTGTGCATCTGTGGTTAAAATCAATACCATTAATTTAATCACCCTCCAAATCTAAAGATAAATTCAGGTCTTTTATGTCAATCAAGTCAGCCAAGGTTGGTAATTCATCAAGGCTTTTTAGGTTGAAATAATCTAAAAACTCGCGGGTTGTGCCTAGCATTGAGGGTCTGCCGGGGACTTCTTTATGCCCGACGACTCGCACCCAGCCGCGTTCTTCTAGAGTTTTGATAATATTGGAGCTAACGCTGACACCGCGTATGTCTTCAATTTCGGCTCGGGTGGTGGGTTGGCGGTAGGCGATTATGGCGAGGGTTTCTAGCAGTGCTCTTGAGTATTTCGGTGCTCGTTCCTTCCAGTGCTTTGTTACCCATGTTTTGTATTGTTGGCGAGTTTGAAAACGGTAACCACGGTCAACTTCTTTGAGTTCTATGCCTTTGTTTTGGTAATCATCCTGTAAAGCAGCAACCGCTGTTTTAATCGTTTGCCGATTAACTTGGTCTTCTGGCTCAAAATAATCAAGCAATTGAATATGCGATAGCGGGCGTTCGGCTGAAAACAGGATGGCTTCGATGGTGTTTTTTATTTGTTGTGCTTGCATAATATCTAAATTGAGGAAGCTGCGGGGCGTAGATAAATGGGTGCATAGGATTCTGCTTGCACCAGATCAATCAAGTGGGCTTTGAGTAATTCCAGCATGGCAATAAAAGTGACGACTACGCCTTGCCGCCCTTCTTTTGGCAAAAACAAATCGTGAAATAAGATAAATTCTTCACCTTGCAATTGGGATAGTACATAGGTCATCTTTTCCCGTATAGATAGGTTTTCACGCTTGATTTGGTGGTCGGATGCCATATCAACACGTTTTAAGACTTCTTGAAAAGCAAGTAAGAGTTCTTTTAATGCTAATTCTGGCAGTGGTTTGTCTTTTTTATCAATTTGTACGGTGACTTGCGTTTCAAAGGTGTCTCGCTCCATGCGGGGCAAAGCATCAATATCTGTCGCCGCTTGTTTAAATCGCTCATATTCTTGTAAACGACGGATTAGCTCCGAACGCGGATCATCTTCCTCTTCTAGCTCTTCGTGTCGGGGCAATAACATACGGGCTTTAATTTCCGCCAACATTGCCGCCATGACTAGGTATTCTGCCGCTAAATCTAGCTTTAGATTTTGCATTAGCTCGATATATTCCACATATTGCTTGGTTATTTGAGCAATGGGGATATTGAGTATGTCGATATTCTGCCGCTTGATTAAATACAGCAATAAATCCAGCGGGCCTTCAAAGCTTTCTAAAAAGACTTCTAAAGCTTCGGGGGGGATATATAAATCCTCTGGTGGAGTTGAAAGCACCTCACCTTGCACAATGGCAAAGGGTAATTCTGCTTGTATGGGGGAGATTGTTTGGGGTTGGGGTTTCATTTGGGTTGGGGTGTTTCCTTTTTTTGGGGTTTTATTATGCATTGCAACTATCAGTTGTAGTTTCGTAGCCTTGAGCTTTTTGCAATTTAATTAATTTCTGTTACGCACTTTTAATTTTTCAAGGGTTTCGTCGCCTAAACTTTCAGTGGCTCTTTTCTTGGTTTATGTTTTGGCGACGAGATACTTTCTTTTGCTTGTCCAAAAAATTGTAGGAACAATTTTTCACGTCAGCCCGAAGGG
>JALVRY010000122.1 GCA_027024625.1 Thiotrichaceae bacterium | reverse complement strand
AGTGATGATGCTACTCCTATTTCCAGTTTAAATATCGGTGAAATTCTGGTTCGAAGCTTTTGGCTAGACCAAAATGCAACGCGATAGTCGTGTGTTAATTTTCTAAGAGACCTTTCGAGCAAAGGCCTCTCTAAATAATTATAAATATAAGAGAAAAATATGAATAAAAACAAAGGCTTTACGCTTATTGAATTAATGATAACGGTTGCAATTTTGGCAATATTAGCGTCAATTGCTTATCCATCGTATGTGGAGCAAGTGAGAAAAAGTAAACGGACAGATGCAAAGACTGCATTGTATAAAATAGCGCAGCAACAGGAGGAATATTTTATACAAAATATGTCTTATGCCGCGGATTTAGCAACCTTACATAATAATCCTGGTGTAAATACCATTGATAGTCCTGAGCAGCAGTATGATATTACTATATCTGCAGTGGCTCCTGCTGGTTGTGATTCAGTTATCGGTGCAGGTTTAACTGCTTGTGTGGCTTATACTGCAACTGCAACGGCAAAAGTAGGAACAGGGCAACGTGGAGATAAGGCTTGCAGAACACTGTCTTTGGATAATTTAAGCCGAGAAACGTCTACCAATGATAGTGGTGTTGCGACCAATGTTTGTTGGTAACTCTACCATTGACCGATTGTTATTCTGTTATGACCTGCAAGGTCTTGCAAAGAATGCACGTGTTTGAATCCAGCTTGTGATAGTAAAGCTTGAGAATGTTCAGCTTGTTGGTAACCATGTTCAAACATCAACCAGCCACTTGCTCTTAGGTGGTTGGGAGCGTGTTTAATAATAGTGCGTATATCATCAAACCCATCTGCTCCTGATGCTAGAGCAAGTCTAGGCTCAAAACGCACATCACCTTGGCTAAGATGTGGATCATTCTTTTCAATATAGGGAGGGTTGCTGAGAATAAGATCAAAGGTTTGCTTTGAAATTTTATTAAACCAGTTCGATTGTAAAAAAGTCACATTATTAATTTGATTATTAGCCGCATTCTGCCTAGCAATTTCTAGTGCCTTATCAGAAATATCAACAGCTAAAACGTCGCATAAGGGGCGTTCACTGGCAACGGCTAATGCCACTGCCCCAGTACCTGTACCCAAATCAAGAATAGATAAAGCCTGATCTGTTGGGATTTTACCAAGTGCTGTTTCTACTAAAAGCTCAGTTTCAGGACGCGGAATCAAGGTATCGCTTGAGACTGTTAAACTCAGTGTCCAAAAATCACGATGACCTAATAGGTAGGCAATCGGCATGCCCCCTCGTCGTTTCTGCAATAGTGATTGAAATTTCTCTAATTCCTCCACTTTAAGTACATATTCAGGCCAAGCGAATAGATAGCTATGATCTTTGTTTAGTACGTGGCAAAGCAGTAACTCAGCATCCAGCCTAGCAGAGTCGCTACTTAGCTTTAGTTCAGCAGATGCAGATTTTATTAGGTTTGCAATTGTGTTTGGCATAGAGTTTTCTGGTTATAACAGCTTAAAGGGAAAATTTCTCCACTATTCCTCACTATGAGGTTTTCAACAATATGTTATCCTCTTTTCCAAATTTTAATCGAGATAATTATTATGTCTGCATTATATTCATTTGCAGAACGTATTGATGCGTTTAATGAGTGGGTAGGGCGATTAGCTTCGTGGTCAGTAATGGCAACGGTGTTAGTTACCTTTATTGTCGTGGTGTTTCGTTACGGCTTTGAAGATTTGTACTCAATTGCGTTACAAGAGTCTGCTATGTATTTCCATGCGATGATTTTTATGTTGGGAGCTTCTTATACGCTCAAACATGATGATCATGTGCGGGTTGATATTTTTTATCAAAAATTTCCCAAACGAGGCAAAGCCTTGGTCAATACCATGGGTACGTTATTTTTATTAATTCCCGTGTGTGTTTTTATCCTATGGGTGAGTGCGGATTATGTACTCGCATCGTGGGCAAATTTTGAAGGTTCTAGAGAAGCAGGTGGTTTACCCTTAGTTTTTATCCTTAAAAGCTTTATACCGTTA
>JALVRY010000121.1 GCA_027024625.1 Thiotrichaceae bacterium | reverse complement strand
TGCATTGAATTTCTCCTCTTTAGCAAAATCCTTCGCATAAGAATTTTACTAAAGAGAGGCAGGCATATCTTTGCCCGCCTTTTATTTAAATTAGTGTTGGTGTTAAATTTTTTGTTATTTATAGTTATTAATCGTAATTCATTGTAATTTATTGTTATTTATTTAACTGCTCACAATTAACTGTTTACTATCACTATTTAAAATAACCGCGTTTTGATTGGAAACTTTTCGCTTAAGCCACTTTCGAAAACCTGGAACAGGTGACAAAGTTGAAAAGGTTCTAATATTTGGAACCTCTTTTTTAATTTCTGTAACGACTTGTTTAATTAAAAAGTCCCCAAATGAAATTCCTCTCAGCCCTTTCTGACAGTTATTAATCGAATAAAAAATTGCGGTATCTGCTGTATCAACAGGCATCACCGTAGCATCAATATCTAGTATTTTATCAATCGAATTTGCCAACCCTTTGACTAATGCTACTTCAACAAAAATTAGGGGCTCATCTGGTAATACAGGATGAAAAAATGCGTAACAACGTCTGTCATGTGCTAAGCGCCTGTGTAAATCATCCCACCCTTCGATCTTGTGAACAGATTCATAACTGATTAGTTTTTCTAATATAATTGCAGGGGATCTCCAATCAATCCGTTCTACACGTAGAAATCCCCGGTTAAACCATGATGAAAGCAGGTGTTCAAGATCCAGAGCAATAAGCCCCCAGTGTGGGTGTGTTGAAAGCCCTGACAAAACTTCCGCTCTAAGATCAACCAGTAACGCTGTACCTCTCTGAGCCTGATTTATACGACGAAATAATTCTTGACGTAATGATTCAGTCTTAGACATTAGCTTACGAAAAGTTTCTTGATTACGTGCAGTCTTGTAAGTTTGTGCATATTTAATTAATGCATTAGTGTCTAAGTCAAAGCCATTTACTAAGTTATTAAAAAAACTTTCACGCTCATCTTTGTTTAGGTTTTGGTAGGTAATTACAACTTCATATGCCAGTGCTGCACTTGTTGCCTCTCCTTTAGCCTGTAATAGATCATGACATAAAGTTTTGATATCTTTATTCTGGTGATCTCCCGTTTTTTTCTCACCCTGCAACCATTCACGACCAGCATCAACAACAGAACTAACAAATTGATTCAACATATAGCAGAACCTCTAATATAAAGATAATTATTTCTTTAAGCAATTGAAAACTCGGGTATTGTCCAGTCTTTTCCTGGCTCTGCAGCGAGCAATACCTTGGTATACTCATTCACAGGTTTGTCAAAAACATCATCGACTGTGCCAGTTTCAACAATTTCTCCATCTTTCATCACAATAATATTGTCACAGATCTGGGCAGCCACACGTAAATCATGAGTAATAAATATGAGCGTCAAACCAAACTCATCTCGGATATTTGCAAGTAACTTGAGTACTTCTTTTTGAACAGAAACATCAAGCGCAGAAACAGCTTCATCAGCAATTAGCACTTTGGGTTCAACTGCGAGCGCACGGGCGATGCAAATACGCTGACGCTGACCACCTGAAAATTGTGATGGATACCGATCAAGACAATCAGGATTAAGCTGGACAATCCCTAGTAATTCTTTGGCTCGCTCAATAGCTTCAGCACGAGGAACACCAAAATTCAAAGGCCCTTCAATAATTAAATCACCAATGGTTCGACGTGGATTTAATGATCCATAAGGATCCTGAAAGACAATTTGAATATCATTACGATGCTTCCGTAGCTCTTTTTTTGGGAGGTGTGAAAAATCAATATCATTGATTAGTACTTTTCCACTATCAGATTCAATCAGTTTTATAAGGCAGCGCACTAGAGTTGTCTTACCTGATCCAGATTCACCAACAATACCAAGTGTTTCACCCTGTCTTACAGTGAAGCTAGCGTCTTTAACGGCATGAACGATTCTTTCTTTAGTAAAAAAACCACCAGGAGTCGTGAATGTTTTTACAACATTCTTTGCTTGTAATGTCACGGGTTTATCATCAAGAAAGCGAGGAGATTTACCTGATTGTTTTTGTGGCACGGCTGAAATTAAGAGCCGAGTATAGGGGTGCTGGGGATGATTAAGAACTTCATCCGCCGTTCCTTGCTCTACAATTTTTCCGCTTTGCATCACCACAACGCGATCTGCAATTTCAGCAACCACGCCAAAATCATGAGTAATAAACATAATACCAGCGTTATGTTTAGTTTTAAGCGTCTTAAATAGGTTAAGAATTTGTGCTTGAGTCGTAACATCAAGTGCAGTGGTTGGCTCATCAGCAATTAATAGCTCTGGATCAAGTGCCAATGCCATAGCTATTATTACTCGTTGTCGTTGACCACCAGAAAGCTGGTGTGGGTAAGCTGTTTTTAGATGTTCTGGGTCAGGTAGCTGTACTTCATTAAGTAAATTTAAAACACGTTTTTGTCGTTCGTTTGCACTAATCTTACGATGCTTTTTAAATATTTCTTCTATCTGATTACCAACGGTGTAGCAGGGATTGAGCGCCGTCATCGGCTCCTGAAAAATCATCGCCATACGATCACCTCGTAAAGCTCTATAATCTTTTTCTTTTAAAGTCAAAACATCCTGACCTTTAAAAATAATTTTACCCGTTGAGGGCTTAAGTACTTTAGGGAGTAGTCCCATCGTCGCAAAGGAAGTAACTGATTTCCCTGAGCCTGATTCTCCAATAATACAAAGGATTTCTTGAGGATTTATTTCAATATCAACCCCTTCTACAGCAAAGGGGCGGTCGCCTCCTTTTGGGATTGCAATCGATAAGTTCTCTATAGAGAGAATGGCTTTATTTTTTTCTTTCATTTGAGTGTTCATCAATTAATTTCTTCCTTCTGGAGTAGCAACATCACGAACACCATCACCAATTAAATTAATAGCAAGCACTAACAGAAAAATTGCACTTCCTGGTATAGTGACCATCCATGCTTTAAAAAACATAAACTTGTTAGCTTCAGATACCATCAAGCCCCAAGAAGGGAGAGGAGGTTGTACACCAAGACCGAGAAAAGACATTGCGGCCTCAAGCAAAATGGCATGAGCCATTTCCAGAGTAGCAACAACAATAAGTTGATTAACGATATTAGGGAAAATATCTTTATAAAGAATGCGTGGCGTGCGAGTACCTAATACCTCGGCAGCAGCGACATATTCCATATTGCGTATTTGCATGGTTGCAGAGCGCATAACAACAGCAAAACGATCCCAAAGAAGAAAACCCAGCACCATAATAACAATAAACAATGAGTTACCGACCGATGCGACCACCGCAAGAGCAACTAAAATAAGAGGTAAAGATAGGCGGTTTAAGATAAAGAAGCTAATAACTGCATCGACTTTTCCACCAAAATAACCCGCAGTAATACCCAGAATAGTACCTATTAAACCTGATATCGCAATGGTTGAAAAACCAATAATGAGCGCTATACGTGACCCATAAATCATCCGGCTTAAATAATCACGCCCAAGACCATCAGTTCCTAAAGGGTGAGCCCAACTACCATTCGTACCCCAAATAGGATCAGTGAGTCGTATTGATAAATTCTGAGTATAAGGATCATGGGGTGCCAAAAAAGGTGCAAAAATAGCCATCAAAATAATAGCAATTAAAATAAATAGTCCAATTTGAAAACCTCGATGTTCTTTAAAGCGGGCAAATAATTGCTGCCGTGGTGTTGGGCGGACAACTACATCGACATCTGCTGAATTTTTAGAATCATTAGTCATAATAGTCCCTAGCCGAGTCTTATGCGTGGATCAAGCCAACCATTAAGCAGATCTGCAAATAAAGTTAGAAGGATATAAATAACCGCCATGATCAAGACAATACCCTGAACCACGGGAAAATCTGCTCGTTCCACTGAGAGTAAAGCCAAGTGGCCCACACCATGCATAGTAAACATGGATTCAATAATAATTGAGCCTCCCAGCATAAAACCGAGCTGAACAGCCGTTAGTGATACCACAGGAATGATTGCATTTCGTAAGGCATGTTTTAGCAAAACAGTATGGCCATCAAGCCCCTTTGCTCTTGCTGTTCGAACATAATCAGAAGACAGAACATCAAGCATTCCCGCACGTGTTAATCGCATGATGGCGGGAGTGGCATAATAACCAAGTGCAATCGAAGGCATCACAAAATGCGCCCATGTTTCAGTGCCTGAAATGGGCAGCCAGCGTAACTTGACACCAAAAAAAATCATCATCAGTAGGGCAAACCAGAAGGTTGGCATTGCTTGACCAAGAACAGCTAGAGCCAAACAACTCCGATCAATCCAGCTATTTGGCCGAAGAGCCGCAATAACCCCCAATGGAATGGCAACAATTACGGCGAAGCAAAGGGCAAGAAAACCAAGTTTCAATGTCGTAGGTAGTCTTTCAAAAATCACATCTTTAGCAGGTGTTTGAAAATAAAGAGACTCTCCCAAATCACCTTTTACAATATTTCCAAACCATTCAAAATATTGTACTGGCAGAGATCTATCTAAGCCATATTTATCACGAACTGCCTCAATGTCTGCTTGGGTCGCGCCTTCTCCTGCAATAGCCGTTGCCACATCTCCGCTAAGCCTTACCAGACCAAAAGCAATGATAGATACGGATAATGCAACAAGCAAAGCCAAGCCTAGACGTTTTAATGTATAACGCAGCATTTTATTACTCAATTTTGTTAAAATAAGAAATCCCGCCCAAAAACTGGGCGGAATAGAGTTACTAACTCAAGAAAAAACTACTTCCATTTAGAGGTGAAGAAACGGGGAATTTCATCAGCCGCTGGAGTGAAGTCAAGATCTTTTGAAAATGCGTAATTGTATGAATAAGTCCACAATGATAGCCAGTAAGCTTGATCAGAAATACGAGTCAGTGCTTTTTTATAGGCCGCTTTGCGTTTTTCAAGATCTATTGTTGTATTACCAATTTCAAGCCACTCATTAACTTTTTCATCACGAGCTAAGTCTCTTTTAATATCCTTACCAAAATAAACACTGGTTGAGCCAGAAGCATCATTTACAGAGTAAGAACCCCAAGTCCAGAAAATTAAGGGAGTTTTCCCTGCGATACTCATATCTCTCAATACACCAGGCTTTTGTTTATTAAGCTTGACACGAATACCAATTTTTTTAAGATCATCCGCCATAACTTGAGCTAGGTTTGTATCACGATAGTAATACAAAACTAAATCAAAACCATCAGGATAGCCCGCTTCCCTCATCAGAGCCTTTGCTTTTTCAATATTATAATCATAGACTGGTACATCCTTTGTACAACCCACCTGTGTAGGGTAACAAGCAGGGTTTACGACTTCTGAACCATCAGGCAAAAGATTATCAACAATCGCTTTTCTGTTAATTGCATGTGAGATAGCGCGTCGCACCAGTACATTTTTTATAGGATGATCACCAGACGTTCCGGCAGCATCAAATTGTAAAAACCCAATCCGCATTGTACCGCCACCCACAACTTTCAAATCAGGATTAGAAGCTAATAGCTTTGCCTGATCAGGGTCAGCTTTCCATAACCAATCAACACCGCCCGACATAATTTCTGCTATTTGGGTATTGGTATCTGGGATAGTGCGCCAAACTAATGTTTTGATACTTGGCTTACCCTTTGGGCTACCTTCCCAATAATCTTCATTGGCCTCAAAAACCATTTTCTTCCCTGGTTCAAGGCTCACCACCTTATAAGGGCCAGTGCCGACAGGCTTTAGATTCATTCCCTTTGGACCAACCTTCGCATAGTATTCATTTGGGTAAATTGGCAATGGCCCTGCAATAAAATCAATGGCTGGAGGGAAAGGTGCCTTTAGATTTACACGTACCGTATACTGGTCTACTTTCTCTGCATTCTTAATCCATTTTACATTTCGTTGATTAAGAATTTTGTTGTCAGGATTTGATATGTAGTTAAATGTATAAACCACATCATCTGCATCAAATGGCTCACCATTGTGGAATTTAACACCCTTACGTAACTTAAACTCCAAGGTTGTATCATCAATCCATTTATATGAAGTTGCCAGTGCTGGCTTATAACTGAAGTCTTTTGGATCACGATATAAAAGGCTATCCCAGATATGACGTGTAACAATAATTCCAATTCTATGAGTGGTAAAATATGAGTCCATATTATAGTTTTCAAGCTTTAACGCTATATTCAAATTATTGTCAGACTTATTTGCCCATACTGGTGAGAAAACACCAATAGCACTCGTAATAACAGCAATGATAAAGACGCCTAGTTTATTTTTCATAATCCACTCCTTGCTAAGTTAGTATTGCAATACAATACTTTATATTGTATACTAAATTTAGTACAGCGATCATAATTTGTCAAGTTTTAGC